>SKOM01000140.1 GCA_007120095.1 Candidatus Competibacteraceae bacterium
ACATCAAAACTGAGCCGGAAAAATAACCCTTCGCGAACGCCTTCAAGCAGCAGCACCACCAGCAGCAGTTTAATCACCGCCCCGGACAAGTTCAGCACCGTGCGTAAGCGTCGGCGGTGCTCTGGGACGAAGAAAATCACGACACCGGGTACCAGTGAGCTGAGTAGAATAAGCAGTAATAAGACGCCCCCAAGTGTCATACCGGCCACTCCGCTAATATCTGGGTAATCCACATGCCAGCAAATCCGAGCAGGATGGCCAGCAAGCCCAGTCCCAAAGCGGACCATTCCATCAGTGGCGATACCCGACCCACTGGTTTAAGTGCTGCGCCGGGGCGCACCGCACGTTCCAGAACCCGAAACACGTACAAGGCGGTGAGTAAACCGCTACCCACCAGAGCCAAGGCAATCAGCCAGCGCCCACTATCCAGCGCGGCACTGAGTAATAACCACTTGGCTAAAAACCCCCCGCTGGGTGGCAAACCGATGAGGCTGATGCCAGCCAGCGCAAAAGCGAACACCGATACCGGCAAGGCGCGTAATGCCGCGCTGATTAAAGCCATACGATCATGCCCGGCAGCACGTTGAAAATTACCGGCGGCCAGGAACATAGCGCCCTTGGCACAGGCATGGGCGATAATGAAGGTGAGTACCGGCTGCCAGGCCGCGACATCGATGAGTGTGATAGCCAGACCGATATAACCGAGCTGGGCCACGGTGGAATAGGCGACCAATTGTTTAAGCCGTGAAGCCCGCAACGCTTGTAAAGAGCCCCAGAGGATTGCGCCGATGCCCAGTAAACCAACCAGTGTTGTCAGCTCCCGTGTCACCAGCGGGGAGTATAAGGTCAGCCACAATAACAGCAGCAGATAGAAGCTGGCTTTAACCACCAGCGCTGACAAGACCGCGCTGACCGGGGCCGGGGCACCGGCATGGGCGGGAGGCAACCAGACATGCAGGGGAAATAAAGCGCTTTTGACCAGCAAACCGATGCTCATCAGAGCCAACGCCAGACCGGTCAATGGTGTAGCCTCAACCTGTTCGGCCAGCATATTGATGTCTAACATACCGTAAGCGCCATACATCAAGGCTACGGCTAACAGAAAACCCAGGGAACCGAGCAGGTTCATCAACAGGTAACGTATCGCGGCGCGTACCGCGTTGGGACCGGCTAGAGCGACCAGCACTACAGACACAAAACTCAGCAGTTCCAATGTGATGTAAAGGTTGAACAAGTCCGCGCTGAGATACAGCATATTCATGGTTGACCACAACAACAGCCACAGGGGCCAAAAGCGAATCTGCTGTTGCGGGGTTTGAAAGTAGTCGCGAGCATATACGGTGATCGGTAAACTCACCAGCGCGGTAGTCCATAACATCATCAGCGCCGGGCCATCGAGTTGCAGTTGGATGCCCAGTGGTGCGCCCCAACTGCCGATTTCAATCCGCTGTGGCCCATGACTGAGCAATTGCAGGGTGGCACCGCCGACCACGATCAGCGTTAATACCGCCCCGATCAGACCGATGGTTTTGCCCCAGCGCGGCACTAACACCGCTAAGCCACCGGCTAATAGGGGCACCACAATGCACCAGACCGTCCAGTGGGGGTGTAGGCTCAAATCCATGGGCAGCGCATTCCTATAGCCGTGCTCAAGGTCGTTATCATGCGTTGGGGTCGTGTTCGTCAGTAAAGCGGCTGGGGACAAGCACCAGGAGCACCAGTGCCAGGGCCGTCGCGCTGACGGCGACCACAATGCCGGTTAATACCATCGCCTGGGGTACCGGATCGGGGGGGGGCGGAGCGGGCAGCTAGGGACAGCAGTATCATGAATACACCAGAATCCATAATATTCAAGGCTAAAATTTTACGCAGTAAGGAGCGACGCAATATTAGGCCATGCAGCCCAATGATGAATAACAATCCTCCTGTCACTAGATAGGCGGCCACTGTGCTCATGGAGGATCCACCACAGACCCCTCACCCGCAAACAGCAGCAGCAGTGCCAGACCAATGCTGAACGCCAGCACTATTTCGATGAGCACAATCAGCGTGGTGGCAAGGTGCAGCGGATAGGTGAGAAAGGTGCCGGTTATCGGGATGACCAGTAGACCAATCAGCAGAAACACGCTGAATCCGACAATCAAACCGGCGCGTACCACCCAGGTGCGCACTGGCCATTCCCCGGTACCGGCTGACAACAAGGCCAGTATACCCGCAGCGCCGAGCAGCGCTCCGGCCTGGAACGAGCCACCTGCCTCGTATTTGCCTAACCACAGTAAATAAACGGCTGATAGGAGCAGCAGAGGCAGTAGCAAACTCACGACCCCAGGCAGCAGGGGGCCACGATCAGCATTCAAGGGCAGCGCTACTGGCCAGCCAGCGGCGCGAGCACCCAGTACCGCAGCCAATAACACGATCACCTCCAGCAAGGTGTCGTAAGCGCGGTAGTTGAGCAATACGGCAGTGACTCCACTGTCTACACCGCTGTTCGCGAGCTGTTCTAAGGCTAATATTTGCAAGCCGGAGTCGGTAAGCGGTATTTGCCACATCGCCCAGACCAATACGCCCACCCATGCCAGCGCCAGCAGTGAAACTAGCTTAACGACTTGTTGCATCAGCGTTGTCTCCGCCGCCAACCCAGCCGCGCCAAGGCGGCCAGCAACAGCGCACCAGTGATACCCGCACCAATGATCGCCTCAGCTAAGGCAATATCAGGAGCCGACAGGCGAATCCAAATCACCGATAGCACCAGGCCAAAGGCGATAAACAAGACTACGGCCCGAAAGGCACCTGGAGTGTTTAAAACCTGCCAGGCCAGCCATAGCAGCAGCAAGATAGCCGTGGTGTCGAATAGTATCCCGGTCATTGCAAATCATCCTCAGCGCGTTCAGTGCGGGTCGCATAGGCGGCTACTAACTGGCAGGCGGTGGTGCTGGCCATTAACACCAGAATCCAGACGAGGATCAGTTTAAATACGGCGGCTAATGAATCAGCTTGCAAGGCCAGACCGGCGACAACCAGACCTAATCCCGCGTTGTCGGCCTCGGTCAAGGCATGTAACCGGCTCAGGGTGTCGGGGAAGCGCAGCAAACCCGCCGTCCCGGCGATGAAGAAGATCAGGCCGACGCCAATAAGCCCTAAGCTGAGACCGTCACTGAGACTCATCTTCGGTCACTCGCATGCGCACAAAAGCCACCGCCGCGACCACGCCAAGTAGAGCAAACACTAAAGCGACGTTGGTTAATACAGGCATCTCCAGAGCATAGGTTAGTAGCAACAAGATCGCCACCCCGGTTGTGCCAAAAAGCTGGGCGGCCTGCATCCGGTCAGCCGCGCGGGGGCCGCGCATGATTCGTATCATGCCCGCAGCGATGGTCAGCAATAACACCAGCGCTGCGAGTAGTAGCCATGTTGTCATACCCGAACTCCAAACAGATCGGCCACCCGTTGTTCGACTTTGAGCAGTGCCTGATAATTGTCCTGGTCGGCGTCCAGCACATGGATGTACAGCACCGGCTCATTGCAGCGCACGCTTAGAGTGCCGGGCAGCAAACTGATGACACCGATAAAAATGCCCAAGCCGCGCTGTGGGCGTAAATTGGTATGAAACTCTATAATTTCGGGCTTTAGTGGTCCGCCGCCGGGGTGCCAGGACAAGGCCCTGCGGGCGACGCCCAGCCCGGCCAGCAAAGACTGGACTATGAAAAACCCTGAGAAGCGTATCAGGCCAAACGGACGAATACCATACAGCGGCGGTACCGGTAGCAACCAGACGATGAACACAATGGTCGTCAGCCCGAACGCCCAGACTTCAGCACTCACTCCACCGCTCAGTGCCCACCAAATCCCTACCAGCAGCAAGGCCCATAGCCAGTGGTCAAGCAGACGCCGGGTAGGGTGTGGCCATTTCATAGGCCATTGATCCGGTTACGCGCTAAGTCCACTACAGCGTCTAAGTCATGAATGCGCTCGCCACTGTGGTTGATATTCCAAGGCCGGT
>SKOM01000201.1 GCA_007120095.1 Candidatus Competibacteraceae bacterium
AACCCTCTCCCAGAGGGAGAGGGTATTTGAAGCAGGGGGGGCAACGTTTACCAGTAAGCAGGTTGCGCTGCAATGGCGCTGCCAGTTTTGTTAGTTGCCCATCAACTCTTCAGTTGCGGCACGAATCTGCCGAATATTGGCTTCCATGTCTTCCTGGCCGATAAAGACCACCGGGAAAAAGGTGTTGCCTTCGGTGATGTCTTTAAATGCCTGATTTTCACTGGCGTATTCCGCCGCTGCAATCAGACGTTGTCTAGCGTTATCGGGGATTCCTGCGGGCACAATAATACTGCGGTAGTCTTCGACGGAATAGTCATAGCCCAATTCTATTAGGGTCGGCACCTCCGGATAAAAGGGGCTGCGTTCCAACGACATAAACGCCGCTACCACCATTTCGCCGGTGGGGGTATATTGTGCATGGGTTCCCCCGGAATAGGCGAAATCCACTTCTTTGCCCAGTACCAGAGGAGCCATGCCGCCACCACCGCCGGTGGGCACAATTGCCAAATCCAGACCTTCGATTTCGGCAATGCGGCGGATAATGGCCTCATCCAGTGGCGTTTGCTGGGCATAGGTCATGAGGTTTTCTTTTCCATATTCGACGATTTCAGCAAAGGTGCTGAAAGGCTGCCCAGCCGAGGTCACAATAGCGTTCTGACCTATAGCCACAGCAGCCAGGTATTCGAAATCATCAATTTCGTAAGCCACTTCGGTGATAATCGGCGTAAAAGTCAGTGCGGTGATACCACCATAGAGAAACGTGTAACCCTGGTCAGTGTTGTTGGCCAGACGAGTAAAGGCCACCGCACTGCCAGCACCGGGTTGATTGACCACGTTAACCGGTTGTCCCAGATAGCCTTCCATGACATTAGCCAATACCCGCCCCTGGATATCGGTCGAGCCGCCTGCCGCAAAACCGATCACCATGGTCAGCGGTCGCGTTGGCCAGTCATCTGCTTGGGCTGCGGATGCAGCCAGCAGTCCGGCGGCAACAAGCGTGATCAGGGATTTTTTCATCAATTAAGCTCCGAAAAGTGAGAGTTACAGGATTAATCAGCCGGTACTCCGGCCGCAGGTTTGCCTGTCTTCACCGTGCGCCACGCCAGCATGATCAGGGCTAACAGGGTGCAGACAATGAAGAACAGTGCAATCGGACGGTTAAGCAGAATACTCCAGTCACCACGGGATAGAATGATGCTTTGGCGCAGATTCAGCTCCAGCATCGGTGTAATAATAAACGCCACTAAAAAGGTGACAAACGAGTAGTCAAACTTTTTCATCAGGTAGCCCAGTAGCGCAAAGCCCATCAGGATAATCAACCCGAACGTGCCATAGCCTTGCAACAACATACCGGCAAGACAAAAGAAAATAACAATAGGAATCACTACATGCGATGGCACCTTGGTGATCTGGGTAAACGCCATCAGACCGAACCAGCCCAACGCTAACATGATCAGGCTGGCCAGCAACATACCCGCAAAGATGGAGTACAGCAGCTCCGGCTGCTCACGCAGCAATAATGGCCCTACGGTAATACCATGAATGGCAAAGGCACCGATCAGCAAAGCTGCTGAAACATTGCCCGGAATACCCAGCCCAAACAGCGGAATCAAGGCAGCCGGAATCACCGCATTGTCGGCTGACTCCGAAGCGGCAATCCCTTCGGGTGCCCCTTTGCCAAACTGCTCGGGATTTTTTGAGGCTTTCTGCGCCATGCCGTAGGACATGAATGACCCTACCGATGGCCCCAAGCCGGGTAACACGCCAACCACCGTGCCGACCCCGGTGCCGCGTAGGATGGTTAAGCCAATTTTGCGAAAAATCGGCCAGGTTATCCGATCGTCAGGGCGGTGAATCAGCTTCACACCCATAATGCCGCGTTCATGGCGCAGTCGTTCCGATTGGACAAACATTTCTGACAAGGCCAGCGTACCGATGGCCACCGCGATCAGCGGCATACCGTCCATAAGTTCGGTATAGCCGAATGTCATACGCGGCAAGCCGGTCTGATTGTCCAGGCCAATCGTTCCCAGGAAAATACCCAAGCCACCGGCAGCCAATCCCTTGAACAAGGAGCCACTGGACAGCCCGGCGATGAACACCAAGGCAAACGCCAGAATCGCCGCCATTTCATAAGGTCCGAACATCAACGCGACTCGGGCAAAAGGTATGGCGACGAAAATCAGGATGATGGTTGCTAGAATATCGCCTATCACCGAGGCCAGCAGACCGATCTGCAATGCGGTTTTAGGACGGCCAGCCTTAGCCATGGGGTAACCATCCAGGGCGGTGGCCGCCGAGGAGGCTTCACCTGGGGCATTGAGCAGAATGGCCGATACCGCGCTGCCGGCTGCCGTCCCTTTGGACAGGCCGATCAAAAAGGAAATGGCGATATATGGCGACATATAGAATGTCATCGGAATGGCGATGGAAATCGCTACCGAGCGGGATAAACCGGGGATCACTCCGATGACATAACCGAGTAGGACACCGCCGCCGATACCGACAAATGACGCCAGTGTGAGTGCTTCAGCAGCCGCCGCACCAAGAGTCGTGAAATCCATCCGTTACACCATACCAATGCGCATCATGTAAACTGACAGCATGTACAGCAACAGTACCGGTACTACCGAACACCCCAAGAGCATGTACCAGCGCCGCTCGCCCAGTAACAGCAGCAGACCAGCAATTAACGGTATGCCAACGTAGGTGATTTTAAATAAGCTGAGAAAATAGATCGCTGCGCCGACATACACAAACGGCCATAGCGCCCAGCCCAGCCCACGCCAGTCAATGTCTGTGGTGATCGGCTTTTGGCCGCTGCGAATCATTTCGATGACAGCCCCTGCGGTGATGATCACACCACAGATCAGCATGATCCAGGCGGCGATGCTGGGCACCAAATCGGGTGGCATCCGCGCAAATGGATTGGTGCCTGCATAATTGGGTATGATCCAGGTCAACGCCAGTACAGCGAAACTCGCCACGACGATGCCAGACCAAAAATTCTTTCTTACCATCCTGTTACGCCCTCATCAGTATGGGTTTCTGTCGTGTTTTTAGCCACGGCGATCCGGACGGTGGGGTTTCACAGGAAGGCAGTATCCCTTGAGCCTTAATGCGAAGTCAAGACAACCTGAATCACGCATGAGGTCAGCGTTGCGCTGGTATCATTGTGCGGGCATGCGCTGAAACCGCTTGCTAAACAGAAGAAGCATCACCGGCAATCTGGTGATCAACGTCCGTTCCAGCAAACGGCCGAGTACGGTTATATCCATATTCTTGAAAAGAAAGTTTTTCTGGAGGCGTTTATGTTGAAAGGTCAGTGTCTCTGTGGTCAGGTACGCTACGAGTACGCAGGCGAGCTGGGACCCATTGCCCTGTGTCACTGTGGGCAATGTCGCCGCGCCAATGGCACGGCCTATAGTGCGGTGAGTCCAATCAAAGCCGCTGAATTTCGTTTCACCTCAGGTCGCGAACAGGTCAAGGAATACCAGTCCTCTCCCGGCAAACACCGGGCATTCTGTGCTCAATGCGGCAGTCCCTTATACAGTCGCTTGGAGGCTAAACCGGAATGGTTGCGCTTGCGTATCGGCACACTGACAACCCCGATCACGGCTAAGCCCAGTTACCATATTTATGCAGATTCGGCGGCCGAATGGTATGAGTTCACCGACACACTGCCGCGCTATGCCGAGCGCGAGGCGGGACGTTACTGAGCGGCCGGGAAGTGCTGTGCCACTGCGCTGAGTTTGCAGTTTTCAGCCCACAATAATTCAGCCATTATGGTGTGCCTGGTTCGTCCAAAAAAACAACCCGGCGGTCGTCGCTCCGGAATCCGCACGGGTGTGTGAGGGCTTGCTGCGCGAGAACTTAGAGGTTGGTGACTGTGAAACCAAGAATTTATCTGCTGTTATTACTCTTGTGGCCGCTGTCGGCCGTTGGGCAACTGCCGCCGCCGGTGCTGAATGCACTGA
>SKOM01000225.1 GCA_007120095.1 Candidatus Competibacteraceae bacterium
ACAGGTTCGATCTGCGGCACTGGTTCAGATCGAAGGGGAGGCTGAAGCGGCTATCCGGGCTGTGAGGCAGCAGGTGTTATCGCTCCGCAGTAATGCTAAATCCAATCTTAGCCTATTCGCCCAATACCACTTGATCACCAATTATTTGTTGATGGAAGATGAGGAAGACCGCTTTACGTTGTTGCAACCCACTTTGATGCGGCAGTTATCCAGTGTCCAGGAACGGTTTCCTGACTACTATGAAATCCGCGTTCTTGCTCCGGATGGCTTTGAAGACACGCGGGTGACTGTCGGTTTCATTCCGAACGTCAGTGAGGAGGCGGCCGAGACCCCCTTTTTCCAGGCACTGGCGGCAAGCGAAAACAGTGTCCACAGCGGTTTTTACCAGGATCCGAATACTGGCCAGCTTGCGCTCATGGTTGGCCAGGCCGTGAAGATTCCCGACCCAGGGGTGGATCCAATCACCGCCGAAAAACAGCTTCGCGGTTATCTGGCCTTGACGGTCAGCCTTGATGCGCTTGTAGAGGCGCTTTCGGCGTTGCGGATTGGCAGCGAGGGGGCCGTGTTCCTGATTGACCACGAAGGGCAAAATGTTTTCTCCGATCCACGTCTTCCAGCGGGGCTGGGGGGGCAGATTGTTAAAATTGTGGGCGCGTCTGCGGATGGCGTGCGGCCGATTCAACTTGATGGTGACCTCCTGCTGGCTCAGGTTGAGAGAATCGGCAGCGGCCTGCTGCTGGCTGCCACGGTTCCAGCCAGGGAGCTGTCGGACACAGGTCGGGCGCTTGGTGTCTGGATCGCCGCCAGTACTGTGGCTGTCGTCATGGGTGCCTCCGGTCTGCTCTGGCTGGTCTTGTGGCTGGTGTTGATGCAGCCCCTGGGGCGTTTGAACGCGGCGCTTGGCGAGGTTACCACGAAGCAGCGTTATGACCTGCGGCTTGAGCAGACCCGCCAGGATGAAATCGGCCAGTTGATTGATAATTTCAACGGCATGATGGGGGAAATCGAGTTCCGCGACAGCGAGCTAAACGCGCATCGGAACGAGCTGGAGTCACTCGTCGCAGCGCGTACCATGGAGTTGCAGGCCAGAGAGAAATTTCAGGCTCTGCTCATGGATGTTGCGATGCGTTTTATCAATGCGCCCAAGGATGCTCTGGATACTGAACTCACGAGCGCGCTGGAGCAAACGGGCCGCTTTGTCGGCGCGGATCGCGCCTATCTGTTTCGTTACAATTTTGTTATGAGGGTGATGTCGAATACCCATGAGTGGTGCGCACCCGGCATTGTGCCTATGCAAGCCGATCTCCAGGCGGTGTCTATGGAGGACTTCGCTGACTGGGTGGCCATACACCAGCGGGGCGAATTCGTGCAAATCCCCAGCGTCGCTGCACTGCCTCAAGACCATAAAATACGTGCGCTTCTGGATCTGCAAGGCATACAATCACTGATTACCATTCCTCTGATGCATTCGGGCGAGTGTCTGGGATTTGTCGGCTTCGATGCGGTCACTCAAGAGCGCAATTATTCTGACAGGGAAATCACCCTGCTCCGCCTTCTTGCAGAACTTCTGGTCAACACCGAGCTGAAACGTCGTCACCAAATTATTTTGTTAAAAACCCAAGGTGACCTGGAGAAATCCCTGATTGAGGCCAACCGGCTGATGTCTGCGGCCGAGGCCGCGAGTGCGGCCAAGAGTGAGTTTCTTGCGACCATGAGCCATGAGATCCGCACGCCGATGAACGGCGTGCTGGGCATGGCGGAGCTGCTGTTAGAGACACATCTGGATGAGACACAGTACCGATACACCAAGTCAGTGCTGGAGTCGGGGCGGCATTTGCTGGGCATTATCAATGACATTCTCGATTTCTCGAAGATCGAATCAGGTCAACTGGAGCTGGAGCAGACGGTTTTCCACCTCAATGACCTGGTCGAGGAGTCTGTAGTGGGTTTTGGCCAACTGGCTGCGGGTAAAAAGTTGGAACTGGCTGTGGAATTACCACCGCAGCATCGGTCGCTGGCCTTGCGCGGTGATCCGTTGCGGTTGCGACAGGTGCTGACCAATTTGATCGGCAATGCAATCAAGTTCACCCCCGAGGGTGAGGTCATTGTGCGGGTTCGGGTGAACGACAGCGGTGCCTCGAACGTTCGCGTGCAGATCCTGGTTGAGGATACCGGAATTGGTATCAGTTCGGATAAACTGGAAAATATCTTCGAGCGGTTTGCGCAGACCGACGGATCCACCACCCGGAAGTATGGTGGTACGGGGCTGGGACTCAGCATCAGCAAGCGTCTGGTGGAGTTGATGGGGGGAACCATGACGGTGGAGAGTGCTCCGGGCAGTGGCTCGCGGTTCCAGGTCAACCTGCTCATGCCTCGGGCCGAGATGGCGGTATCCGCTGTCAGCCTATGGCCACGGCTGGATAGCGTGCCTGTACTGGTGGTGGACGACAATCACACGAACCTGGAGATTCTCGAGGTTCAACTCAGCGGCTGGGGCATGCAGGTGACTCGGGCCGATGCACCTGAGCTGGGACTCACTGAGCTGCTTGCCGCCGCCGAACGCGGCAAACCCTTCGAACTCGCGATTCTTGACATGAATATGCCGGACATGGACGGTTTGCAGTTGGCGCATGCCATCCAGGCTAATCCCGCAGTCCGGGGTACTCGGCTGATCATGCTGTCGTCCACGTACGATGCTGGAAACGCCGAAGAGCGCTGGGAGGCCGGTATTCTGCGATCCATTCCCAAACCGATCAGGCAGTCCGAACTTTTCGAAGTCATCCGTGCAGTTCTGGTGCCCGGCTCGGATGAGGGGGCTGCGGTGCGATCCGTGCTGATGCCTGCTGGCACAACCTCTGATATCCGGTTGCTGGGCAAGGTGCTGCTGGCCGAGGACAATCGGGTCAACCAGGAGGTGGCCAAGGGTATGCTAACCCGGCTCGGTCTGGAATTCGATCTGGCCTGTAACGGCGAGGAAGCTGTCACCCGGATGGCCCAACAAAGCTACGATGTTGTGCTCATGGACTGTCAGATGCCGGTGATGGACGGTTATACGGCAAGCGCCAGAATTCGTGAAATCGAGACGAAACAAGGGGTAAGTAAGGTGCCGATTATCGCCTTGACAGCCAATGCGATGGAAGGCGACCGCGAACGCTGCCTGGCCGTCGGCATGGATGATTATCTGGCCAAGCCCTATACCGTCCAGCAGTTGGGCGAAGTGCTTAAACGCTGGTTGCGTGGCGATGCCGAGGTAAGAGGTGAGCGAGGTGGGCAGGATCATGGCGATGTTCGTGCTGTTCAATCGTCCAGTGTGATAGATTTCCAGGTCTTGGAGCAGTTTCGCGATTTAGATCCCGAAGGAGGGTTGGGGCTGATGCAGCAGATTATCGGCGTCTTTCTTGAGAGTTCGGATGAGGTGCTGGAGCAGGTGCAACAGGCGGTGGCCGCAGGCGATGCCGAAACCCTGCGTCGCTCCGCTCACTCGCTGAAATCGGCCTCCGCCAATGTGGGTGCGCAAACGCTGTCTGATCTGTTTCGCTCATTGGAAGGGTTTGGCAAGACAGGGAATCTAGACGCAGCCGAAGCCTTGCTTGATGCGATGAGGCTCGAATATGACAAGGCTGTGGACGAGCTGAACAGGCTGCTGAAAGAAGCAGCTTAACTGCATATAGCCATTTGATGAACGATCCGAACATGGGAACAGTGCCTCCATGGGCGACAGCGGATGGAATATAGGCCGTAGGGGCGGTTCGCGAACCGCCCCTACACCACGATAATGAGGACGAACGACACTTTCATGTCTGGAAAACAGAGCGAATGGCTATACCTATCAACGCCATGAGCAACCCCTGTATTCGTATTTTTGGTGCCTGCCAGAATAATCTCAAAAACCTCGATATCGACCTGCCCTTGGGTGAATTGATCGTCATCACCGGAGTCAGTGGATCGGGTAAATC
>SKOM01000114.1 GCA_007120095.1 Candidatus Competibacteraceae bacterium
CTTCGTCTTCACCGTCACCACAGGCGCTTAATAAAAAACTGGCTGCCAGCAGCAAAACCCAAGATAGGGACTTTAAGTATGGCATCAAGAATTGCATAAAAAAGACTCCAAAACAGAATTCAGTCAACGCCAACCCAAAGGAGCAGGCGCGGAATCAGGTGGGTTCGAAAGGATCAAAAATTTGCGCAGGTGCTCTGTGCGATGCCCGAACCGGCAGGCCGAGATGATCAAGAATGCTAGCCGGAACGAGGCGATCATATTGGCCTATGCCACAGGGGAAGATAGCTATCAAGAAATCTCCTGGGCGTCTTTCGCCTGAAGCACCAAAACGCCGCAAAATCTTTGACCGATACGTGATCGACCAGGCCTGCTGTGGTTTCAGCCATGCGCCGGTTGCTTCCGGCTGATCATCAAGCCTGCGATGATGATGGCCAGCGCCAGCAGAAAGCGCCCTGGCAGTTCCTCGGCCAGAACCACTACCCCCAGCAGCACTGACCAGACCGGCACATGGTAATTCACCTGAGACAGGAAGCTCGGTCCGGCGCTGCGAATGATGCCGACCAGCAACAGCGTTGCAAGCCCCGTGGGCAACAACCCCAGATACAGCAGCGCTAGCCCAGCACGCGGCGCGGGCATGGCGGGCAGCCCGTCAGCCAGAAACGCCGCTGGCAGCATGATCGCGGTGGCCACCCACAGCGCCAGCACCCCAAACCCCACCGGGTGAACATCAGGGCAGCGCCGGGTCAGGATGGCACCGACCGCATAGCTGAGCGCCGCGCCAAGACAGCCCAGCCGCGCCACATTTTCCAGCGCAGACCCGGTCGCCGCCCATATCCCCGGCCCGATCAACACCGCCACACCCGCCAGCCCCAGCGCGAAACCGAGTGCCTTGATGCGCGTCAACGCCTCGCCGGGGACCAGAGGATGCGCCAGCCCGATGATAAACAGAGGAATCGCGGCCATCGTTATGCCGGCAAAGCCACTGGTGACATGCTGTTGTGACCAGCTCAGCAGAAAAAAAGGCACGGCGTTGGAAAACACCCCCATCCCGGCGGCAAATACCCAGACCAGTGGCTGGCCCGGCAGGCGCACTCCCATCAATGCCGCGATGGTCGATAGGGTCAGCGCACCGATGGTGATGCGCCCTGCCGCAACCCAGACAGGCGCAAACCCTTCCAAGGCAATGGCGATACCCAGGAACGACGCGCCCCAGATCAGCCCCAGCGCAATCAACGCGATCCAGTTGCTCAGGGTGGGAGTGGTAGGCATGTGGAGTTCCCTGAAAAGCATGAGCCGCTGACCTAGTCGTCGCTCAACGTGCAGTTATTGCGTCAATGTGATCCGTTCTAACGCCGCACACAGTCGCGCTACAGCGCCGCGATTAGCCAGAACCGCTTGCCGACCGGATTCACCGACCTGCTGGCGGGCAGTAGTGTCACTCAGCCAGTGTGCCACGCTATCGGCCACCGCATGGGCATCGGCGGCCAGTTGTGCCCCTCCGGCATCAAGTAACTGCTGGGCGGCTTCCTCAAAATGAAAAATCTGTGGTCCGAACACCACCGGCAAGCCCAACAGCGCCGGTTCCAGCATATTATGCCCACCTACCGGCACCAGACTGCCACCGACAAAGGCGATATCGGCAGCGGCATACAGCAGCAGCAGTTCACCCATACTGTCGCCTAAATACACGTCAGTGTCGGCGCTGCAGGCTTGACCGCTGCTGCGCCGCACTAAGCGATAACCGGCTGTTTGGCATTGTGTCGCCACGGTATCAAAGCGTTCCGGGTGGCGTGGTACCAGGATTAACAGGCTATCAGGATGGTGTCGCCGTACCTGAGCCAGTGCGGCCAACACCTGCTCGTCTTCCCCCGCGTGGGTGCTGGCGGCAATCCACACCGGTCGTTGGCCGAACAGCTCGCGGCGCAAGTGCTGGCCTTGTGCAGATAAATCGGCGGGCAGGGTCAAATCATATTTTATATTGCCGATGACCTCAATCCGCTCCACTGGCATACCCAGGGCGTGAAAGCGTTGCGCATCGGCCTCGCTGCGGGCCGCCAGCAACGTCACATGGCCTAGAGTGGCACGGGTCAGGCTGGATACATAGCTATAGCCCCGTGCCGAGCGTTCGGATAAACGGGCATTGGCCACAATGACTGCAATGCCCGCCGCCGCACAAGCACGGTACAAATTAGGCCACAGCTCGGTTTCCATAATCACGCCCAACTGCGGGCGAGTCCGCGCTAGAAAACGGCGCACCGCAGCGGGTAAATCATAGGGCAGGTAACAATGCGCTACACTGTCCCCCAAGGTCTGGCGGACCTGTTCCGAGCCGGTAGGGGTGCCGGTGGTCACCAGCACCGGGTGCTGGGGATAGCGCTGCTGTAAAGCGCGTACCAGCGGTACGGCGGCACGGACTTCGCCTACGGAAACCGCATGGATCCACAGGCAACCATCGGTGAGTTCGGGTGCCGCGCCCAACCGCTCGGCCCAGCGGCGACGGTAGGCCGGGTTGCGGCGACCCCGCCACCACAGCCGCAACAGCACGGCAGGTGTAGCGATATAGAGCAAGGCGGTGTATAAACGATGCATGGGGCGTGGTTCATTCACGAACCAGATGCAGCTTGAAGTGATGCCTTACAAAGCTCTGAAATCTAACCACGTTTTCCAAAGCAAGTCGCAATTCGCCTTGTTCCATTCGATTGAGCTGCTCAAGGGCGAGGTAATTATCAGGGGGGTGTCCTGCATGCAGCGCCGTGATCTGACTCCGCAGGCGCATCCTGACCAGTAAATCTAAGGCAGCAGCGAGATCAGCGGCATCGGTGGACGGCAAGACACCGGCATTCGCCAGGTGCTCCAGGCGTTCATGGGTGCTACCTGACAACGCCTGGGCTTCAAGCGCGAGTGATTTGACCCCGTCGGTGATCGCGAAAATACCGGCTTTTTTGATATTCAACTGGCCCTTATGTGCTCCGGAACGCTCGGTGTGGATGCGGCCAAACCAGCCCAATGGCGGGGTAAAATTCAGCATGTTTTGCGCCATGCGGGTGAGAAACAAACGATTATGTTCTATGCAACTGTAAATATGGGATCTAACCGCGGTTTCGAGACGGGCATCGCCGTATAACGTGCGGACATCAAAAAACATGCTGGCCTTTAAGATATTCTCCGGACTCGGGGTGCTGATCCAGCGTTCCAGTTCAGTTTTCCACTGGCGCACGCTGCGCCGCCATGCACTGTTGCTGGCCATGATGCCGCCGAGACACTCGGGGACACCGATTGAGATTAAACTGCCAATCAGATCTTCTGCGAACGCCTGTAATTGCTGCAGTGCCTCGGCATCAAGATGATCCGCGTAAATGATGCCGTTATCTTGGTCGGTTGACAGGGTTTGCTCGCCCCGGCCTTCACTGCCCATCACGATAAAGGCAAAGTCGTTGGTTAAGTCAGGATAACGTTCGATGCGCAGCAATCTGATGAGACGAATGACGACTTGATCATTAAGGTGGGCAATCAAACGAACGATGTCACGAATGGGTGTCCCGGTGCCGTGGAGACGAGCGACCAACTCCTGGATGCGTGTATGCATTCTCCTTAAATCGCTAATGTTTTCGGCTTGCTCGATGTCAAGAATGAGCTGATGCGGCGTGTGGGATTGGAGCCGCAGAATATCGCTGTCGGTAATAATACCGCTGAGCTGGCTTTGTACATCGACGACTACCAGTCTATGGATGCCGCGCCGTGACATCTGATAGAGCGCGTCATAGAGCTGGCTGGTTTCGGGGATGGTGGCTACCGGTGTGCTCATGATCTCTCTAACCGGCAGAGATTTAGGTTGGCGAGCTTGAGCAATGACTTTGTTGCGCAGGTCACGGTCGGTAACCACTCCGCAGGGTTGCCCGTCTTGAACGACCACCACGCTGGAAATATTTTTTTCCCGCATGATGCTGACCACATCCACTAAACTGTCATCCGGCGAACAGATCACGACACGGCGTTGACAAAAGTCCCGAATGGGGAGAAAGAATTGGTTTTCTGCCGTGATGGGCAGGCTGTCTTGTTCAAATACCATGCTCGATTGTCTTCCGCAATGTGTAAAGTTCTAATATACGCAGCCATTGGTGAGTTGGCCACATCGACCTAAGAGGCACTGAATAATATGCGCAAATTGTTTCTGTTTATTGTCGTCATGACCAGTATGTCGGCGCACGCAGGTGATCCCGAGGTGGGCAAGGCCTTGGCTACGGCCTGCACGGCCTGTCATGGCCCCGAAGGCATCAGTTCTAATCCGGTATGGCCCAATCTAGCCGGTCAGCATGCAGCTTATTTAGCCATCGCTCTTAAAGCCTACCGCGATGGCAGGCGGGTGGATCCACTGATGTCCCCTATGGCTCGACGGCTAAGTGATCAAGACATTGCCAACCTGGCGGCTTATTTTAGCAGTTTGCCGGCAAGCCCATAGGAATGTCACTAATCGCTGGCGGGTGCAAACGCATCGTAATACAGGTGTTCAAGCGCCAGCCCTTGAGCCTGAAACGCGGTCTTCGCCGCCTCAATCATCGGCGGCGGCCCGCTCATGTAGACTTCGTGGCCGGATAAATCCGGATAGTCGGCAGCCACGGCTTCATGCACCCACCCGCTGCGTCCGTTCCAGCCGTCCTCATCTGCTGGCGCGGACAGTACCGGCGTGTACTCGAATAACGGCTGCTGTTTTGCCCAGCGCAATGGCAGCTCGTGCAGATACAGATCACGGCGGGCGCGGGCACCCCAATACAGGTGGATTGGCCGCTCGATGCCGTGATGGAAAAGGTCTTCCACCATCGCCTTCAGCGGGGCAAAGCCGGTACCTCCCCCCACCATGATAATCGGACGCTGGTTGTCGTGGCGCACAAAGAAAGTCCCCAAAGGTCCTTGCAGGCGTAAAATCGCTTGTTCCTTTAATTTATTAAACGCAAAATCGGAAAACACCCCTCCGGGAATATGACGCACATGTAATTCCAAATGCTGGCTGGCATGCGGGGGGTTAGCCAGCGAGAAACTGCGCCGTCGGCTATCGCGGAGTAAAAAGTCAATATATTGGCCTGCCAGGAACGGCAACTGTTCGTGATTCGGTAACCGCAAATTGATTTGCATGACATCGGGGGCCAGGCGTTGCAAGCCCATCACCCGGCAAGGCAAGGTACGCACCTTGAGATCAGCAACCGCATCAATTTCCCGCACTTTAATGATTAAATCGCTGAGCGGACGAGCTTGGCAAAACAGCGCTTTGCCGGATTGCATTTGGGTCTCACTGATCGCTGTAGGTCTTTGGTTGTCGGGGTAAGCGACACGGCCTTGCAGTACTTCGCCTAAGCAGGTTCCGCAGGTGCCGCTGCGACAGCTGTAGGGTAAAGTACGACCCGCATTCAGCGCGGCCTGCAAAATAGTTTCTCGGGCATCGACTTGGATGACGGTATCTGACGGTTTGAGCGTGACGTGATATTTCATGGGCGCAAAATTCGGGTTGGTTTAAGCGTGAAAATCGTGGCCGTGTCAATAAAGTTTTACGGCTGAAAATAAGCCTATCTGCAATTACAGCAGTTGCCAAATTCTCAAGTTCCGGTATCATTGTCGCGGTAAACAGGGTCGTTAGCTCAGATGGTAGAGCAGGTCACTTTTAATGACTTGGTCGGAGGTTCGAATCCTCCACGACTCACCATGGTGCGTCGCCCCAGTTTTATATTTTGAACATATGCGGTAGCATGGCGATACCCTTTGAAGGGAACTTATCATGCTTTTGTCCGTACCGTTGCGTATCGCCCTTTGGCAGTTGCTGATTGGTGTCATGGGGTTGTTGGTATGGTCGGTGCTGGGGGGATGGAAAGAAGCCTTGGCGGCATTGTTCGGGGGCGGGATCGGTGCGTTGCTGAGTGTGTATATGGCGCTGCGACTCGGTGCTGCCAATGATGCTAGCCTGCGCGATAGGGTTAGTACGTTTTACCGTGCTGAGGTGATGAAATTTGTTTTGGCAGTGGTGCTGTTCTCTATAGCGGCGCTGCTTTTTGCGGATGTTTATATTCCGTTGATAACAACATTCATAGTGGGGCTCACCGCCTACTGGTTTGCCCTGCTTCGGATCAAGGACTAGCGAGCAAGATATGGCGAGCGAACAATACTCGGCGTCTGACATTGTCACCCACCATCTTGAGCATTGGCGTGTCGGTGAAGGCATGTGGGCCGTAAACCTGGATACCATTTTTTTCTCCATGCTGTGCGGTGTTGTGATGGTTTTTCTCCTGTGGCTGGGCGCCCGCAAGGCTAGCTCAGGAGTACCCTCCAAGATGCAGAATTTCGTCGAGCTACTGATCGAGTTCGCCGATAACTCCGTAAAAGCTACGTTCCACGGCCCGCGTGATTTTATGGCACCGCTGGCACTGACCATTTTCCTTTGGGTCTTGTTCTGGAATTTCCTCGATTTGGTGCCGATCGACTGGATACCTCTGCTGGCCAAGACGGTTTTCGGTCTTGAATCGCTGAAAATCGTTCCCTCGGCGGATGTCAATGCGACCTTCGGTTTATCCATTTCCGTGTTGATGCTGATCATTTACTACGGTATCAAAGGCAAAGGAGTGCTTGGATTCGGCAAGGAGTTGATGACTCACCCATTTGGTGCTAACCCCTTATTGGTACCGTTTAACTTGATTCTCAATCTCGTGGAGATGATTGCAAAGCCCATTTCGCTGGCCATGCGACTCTTCGGTAATCTGTTTGCAGCAGAACTGATCTTCATCCTGATCTCCCTGTTGCCGTTCTGGATTCTTTGGGCGCCCGATATTGTCTGGGCGTTGTTCCACCTGTTGGTCGTACCACTACAGGCATTCCTGTTCATGACGTTGACGATAATCTACATCAGTCTAGCGTATGAAGATCAGCACTGATCGCTGTAACTAACGACTTTTCAATAAACCTGTCATTTTTACTTTGGAGGCATTTGCTATGGAGTCTATCGCCCTGGTTCAGGCTAACACCGCTATCGCGGTGGGTTTAATTTTCGCCTTTGCTGCTCTGGGTACGGGTATCGGTTTTGCGATGTTGGGGGGCAAATTCTTAGAGGCTGCTGCCCGCCAGCCAGAAATTGCTAATATGCTGCAAGTTCGTATGTTTATTATCGCTGGTTTGCTGGATGCGTTGTCCATCATCGGTGTTGCCTTCGCCGCGCTGTTGATGTTTGCCAACCCGCTGCTAGGGCCGTTGGGGTAAGCGCTGTTTGATCCTCTCACCCCGCTTTGTAAACTGGAACCAATGACCGAGGTTTCGCTGTGGAAATAAGCCCCCTTACCCTGATCGCGCAGGGTGCCGGATTTTTTGCTTTCATTTACGCGACGATGAAACTGGTGTGGCCGCCTCTAACTCAAGCCATGGCGGAGCGTGAGCAGCGTATCTCCGAAGGTCTCGCTGTCGCTGAACGCAGCGCCCATGAGAAGGAACTCGCCAAGAGCAAAGCTGTTGAGACGATCCGCGAAGCCAGACAACAATCACAAGACATCATCCGTCAAGCCGAGAAACGTGCTGCCGAAATTGTCGAACAAGCTAAACAGCAAGGTCGTCAAGAGGGCGAGCGGCAATTGACTGCTGCACGCTCAGAAATCGAACAGGAGGTCAACCGGGCTCGCGCACAACTGCGTGCACAAGTTGCTGACCTCGCTGTTGCCGGTGCGGCTAATATTCTCAAACGCGAGATTGATTCCGACGCTCACCAGCAAATGATTGATGAGCTGGTCAAGCAAATCTGACAAGGAGTCGCAATGGCTGATTTGACAACTATCGCCCGACCTTATGCTCGGGCCATCTTCGACCTGGCTCGCCCCGATGACCGCGCTGGCTGGTCAGAGATGTTGGCGCTACTAGCCGCAGTCGTTACCGATGCAAAACTGTGTGAGGTATTAGTCGATCCCGCGTTAAGTCGTTCTCAGAAAGCCGAAATTGTCCTGGATATCTGCGGTGACAGGCTATCGGCCGAGGCATCCAACGTGGTTCGGCTGCTGGCTGATAACAAACGGCTTGAAGCGTTTCCGGAAATTGCTGAAGTCTACGAAACACTGCGGGCGGAAGCGGAAAAAACGCTGGTGGCGGATCTGATCTCGGCTTTTGAAATCAGCAAACAACAGCGTAAGCAGATCGCTACTGCTCTGAGTAACCGCTTAAAGCGCAAAGTGGAACTTAATTGCCAAGTAGACGAATCGCTGTTAGGCGGCACCATCATCCGGGCCGGTGATCTGGTCATCGATGGGTCGGCCCGCAGTCACTTAAATAGGCTTGCCGTCAACCTGCGCCTGTGAGCCAATGAGGTAATAGAATCCATGCAACTCAACCCATCCGAAATCAGTGATCTGATCCGCCAGCGCATCGAAAACTTCGAGGCGGTCTCGGAAGCACGCACCGAAGGTACCATCGTTAGTCTGACCGACGGCATCGTCCGTATCCATGGTCTGCAAGACGTGATGTACAGTGAAATGATCGAATTCCCCGGCAATAGCTTCGGTATAGCGCTCAACCTAGAACGAGACTCCGTCGGTGCCGTGGTGCTTGGCCCCTATGAACATCTCACCGAAGGCGACAAGGTGCAATGTACCGGGCGGATTTTAGAAGTGCCCGTCGGCGAAGCCCTGCTGGGCCGGGTCGTCAATTCTTTGGGGCAGCCCATCGACGGCCGTGGGCCAATTGATACCAGCATGACCTCGGCTATTGAAAAAGTTGCTCCCGGTGTTATTGAACGTCAATCAGTCAGCCAGCCTGTGCAGACCGGTATCAAGTCAATTGACGCCATGACACCTGTTGGACGCGGGCAACGCGAATTGATTATCGGCGACCGTCAGACGGGTAAAACGGCCGTCGCTATTGACACCATTATTAACCAAAAGGGCAAGGATCTCACCTGTGTTTATGTCGCGATCGGGCAAAAGAATTCCTCAATTGCCGGTGTCGTACGCAAGCTCGAAGAATTTGGCGCGATGGACTACACCATCGTGGTCGCTGCCGGTGCTTCTGATCCTGCCGCCATGCAATACATCGCACCCTATGCGGGTTGCGCCATGGGTGAATTCTTCCGTGACCGCGGCCAGGATGCGCTGATTATTTACGATGATCTCAGCAAACAGGCGGTGGCCTATCGGCAGATTTCCCTGTTGCTGCGCCGTCCGCCGGGTCGGGAAGCCTATCCGGGGGATGTGTTTTACTTGCACTCGCGCTTATTGGAACGAGCTTCGCGCATCAATGCGGCTGAAGTTGAACGCTTGACCAATGGGGAAGTGAAGGGTAAGACCGGATCGTTAACCGCGCTACCGATTATTGAAACTCAAGCTGGTGACGTGTCGGCCTTCGTCCCGACCAATGTGATTTCAATCACTGACGGGCAGATTTTCCTGGAAACCGATCTGTTCAATGCCGGCATTCGTCCGGCCATGAATGCCGGGGTTTCCGTGTCGCGGGTGGGTGGTGCAGCGCAGTTGCCTATCATGAAAAAACTCTCCGGCGGTATCCGTATCTCCCTGGCGCAGTACCGTGAGCTTGCAGCATTCTCGCAGTTTGCCTCCGACCTGGACGAAGCCACTCGGCGTCAGCTCGAGCGCGGTAAGCGTGTCACCGAGCTGATGAAACAAAAACAGTATGTGCCATTGAGCGTAGCGGAAATGGCCTTATCGCTGTATGCCGTTGACCGAGGCTATATGGACGATATTGACGTTGAACGCATCGTATTGTTTGAAGAAGCTTTGCATAAATTTATGCGCGAAAAGCATCAAGAGTTTATGACCAATGTCAGTGAGTCAGGTGATTGGAATAACGAGATTGAAGCGACCTTTAAACAAGCGATCGAAACCTTTAAAGCCGATCACAACTGGTAATTGGGGGAATCATGGCTGTCGGTAAAGAGATTCGTACCCAGATCAAGAGTGTTGGTAACACACAAAAGATCACCAAGGCCATGGAAATGGTTGCGGCCAGTAAACTGCGCAAAACACAAGAGCGCATGGCGGCGGCTCGTCCCTATGCCAATAAAGTTCGCAATGTCATCGCCCACCTCTACTATGCGAATACTGAGTATCAGCATCCGTTTCTGGAGCAGCGCGAAGTCAAGCGGGTCGGTTATATCGTGATCTCGACTGATCGCGGCCTGTGTGGGGGCTTGAACACCAATATGTTTCGAGCCTTGACGCTGGATATACGTCAACAGCGTGAGACCGGTCGTGAACTGGATTTCTGTGTGATCGGCAATAAAGCATTGAGCTTTTTTAAGCGTATGGGGGGTAATGTACTGTCCCAGACCAGCCATCTTGGTGATACGCCGAGCTTTGATGATTTGATCACGCCCGTGCAGGTCATGATCCGGGAGTATGAACAAGGTCAAATTGACCAATTATTTTTGGTATACAATGAGCTGGTTAACACCATGACTCAGCGACCCACAATACAACAGTTATTGCCGGTCTCGCCCCGGGAAGATACCCAACAGGACATGCCGAAGAAAGACTCTTGGGACTACATCTACGAACCGAATGCCAAGCAGGTTCTCGATCTTCTGCTCGAGCGCTATGTCGAGGCGTGTGTGTACCGGGCGGTGGTTGAAAATGTTGCTTGTGAAATGGCAGCGCGGATGCTGGCCATGAAGAGTGCCTCGGATAATGCAGGCACAATCATCGACGACCTGCAACTGGTCTACAACAAGGCCCGTCAGGCAGCAATTACCCAGGAGCTCTCCGAGATCGTAGGGGGCGCGGCCGCCGTTTGAGCGTGCGCTGCAGTCGGCTATCAGTGATGAGGATTCGAATATAATGAGTGCTGGAAAAATCGTACAAATCATCGGCGCCGTGATCGATGTGGAGTTTGCCCGTGAGGCTGTGCCTAAGGTCTATGAGGCATTACGGGTGGAAGAAGCTGAACTGACGCTGGAAGTCCAGCAGCAGCTCGGCGATGGCGTGGTGCGTACCATTGCCATGGGATCTTCCGATGGCGTGAAACGTGGCATGGCCGTCAGCAACACAGGTCGGCCTATCTCTGTACCCGTCGGTACCGGAACGCTCGGCCGGATTATGAATGTGCTGGGGGAGCCTATCGATCACCAAGGTGATGTGGTCACCGATGAAACCTGGGCGATTCACCGTAAAGCCCCCAGTTTTGAGGATCAGTCCGGCGCGACCGAACTGCTAGAGACCGGCATTAAGGTGATTGATTTGCTATGCCCCTTTGCTAAGGGCGGTAAAGTGGGTCTGTTCGGCGGTGCCGGTGTGGGTAAAACCGTCAATATGATGGAACTGATCCGTAATATCGCCACCGAGCATTCCGGTTACTCGGTGTTTGCTGGTGTGGGGGAGCGTACCCGCGAGGGCAATGACTTCTACCACGAAATGAAAGATTCCAACGTACTCGATAAAGTGGCTTTGGTGTACGGTCAGATGAACGAGCCGCCGGGCAACCGCCTGCGGGTGGCCTTGACCGGTCTGACCATATCGGAGTTCTTCCGGGAAGAAGGCCGAGACGTGCTGCTGTTTATCGATAATATCTACCGCTATACCTTGGCCGGTACCGAGGTTTCGGCACTGCTGGGTCGGATGCCCTCTGCGGTGGGCTATCAGCCGACTCTGGCTGAAGAAATGGGCATTTTGCAGGAACGGATTACCTCCACCAAAACCGGCTCCATCACCTCGATTCAGGCGGTGTATGTGCCGGCTGACGATTTGACCGACCCCTCGCCGGCGACTACATTTGCCCACCTCGACTCCACCGTGGTGTTGAGCCGGGATATCGCCTCCCTGGGGATTTATCCGGCGGTAGACCCACTGGATTCCACTTCGCGGCAGCTTGATCCCAATGTCATTGGTAACGAGCATTATGAGTGCGCCCGGGGGGTGCAATCGGTACTGCAGCGCTATAAAGAACTGCGGGATATCATCGCCATTCTCGGTATGGATGAGCTGTCTGACGACGATAAACTCGCTGTGGCACGCGCTCGTAAAATTCAGCGCTTCTTATCCCAGCCGTTTTTCGTTGCTGAAGTCTTTACCGGTTCGCCCGGCAAGTACGTCTCACTGAAAGACACGATCAAGGCTTTCCAGGGGATTCTCAACGGTGACTATGATCATCTTCCCGAACAGGCGTTCTATATGGTGGGTTCGATCGATGAGGCAGTGGAAAAGGCCGAAAATCTCTGAATGTCAGTGTAATCTGGAGAATACATTATGGCCATGACCATGCATGTTGATATTGTCAGTGCTGAGAAGGAGGTCTTTTCCGGCACGGTGGAGTTTTTATTAGCGCCTGCCGAGCAAGGTGAAGTCGGTATTTTGCCTCGGCACAGCGAAATGTTGTGCATGTTAAGCCCTGGCCAGGTCATGGTGCGGCTGGTCGGCGGTGAAGAGCAATGGATTTACGTTGCCGGTGGCATTCTTGAAGTGCAGCCGCATGTCGTTACCATCTTGTCTGACACGGCCGAACAAGCCTACGACTTGGACGAGGCGAAAATCATCGAAGCCAAACGCAAAGCTCAAGAGGCCATGGCGCAAAGAAGCAGCGAGTTTGACTATGCTCAGGCTCAAGCCGAATTATTAGAAGCTCTGGCGCAGTTGCGGGTTCTGGAAAAAATCCGTAAGACCAAAGGCAAACCGCAAGGCTAATGCTCACCAACGGCCGCAAAGCGGCCGTTTTTCATCGTGATACTATCATGGCTCTTGATATTGTCATTCTTGCCGCAGGCCAGGGCAAACGCATGGTTTCGGCACTGCCCAAGGTGCTACACCCGCTGGCTGGGCGACCGTTGCTGGCTCATGTGCTGGATACCGCCGCCGCCTTGGTGCCGCACCAGCGTATCGTGGTCTATGGCCACGGTGGCGAACAATTACTCACGACCTTTAGCGGCATTACTGACATCACCTGGGTCAAACAAGCGCAGCAACTTGGCACCGGCCATGCGGTTGCGCAAGCTCTGCCGACACTGACACCGAACAGTCAGGTTCTGGTGCTCTACGGTGATGTTCCGCTACTGAGCCGGGCAACCTTACACCGATTACTGTCCATTGCTGACTCTGACCGGCTGGTGTTATTAACGGCTGAACTGACTGACCCCAGTGGCTACGGGCGCATCATCCGCGATGCTGAGGGTCAGGTCATCCGCATTGTGGAGCAGCGCGATGCCAGCGTTGCAGAACAGGCTGTAAGGGAGATCAACACCGGCATCATGCTGGCTCCGGCGTCACGGCTGCGTGATTGGTTGAGCCGTATCCAGGCTGACAATGCCCAAGGCGAATATTACCTGACCGATTGCGTAGCACTGGCGGTACAGGATGGTGTCCCCATCGACGCGCTGGTGACTGCTGACCCTAGCGAAATTTTAGGGGTTAATGACCGTCGCCAGTTGGCCACATTGGAAGGCCACTACCAACAGCGTCAGGCCAATGCTCTCATGGAGGCAGGGGCGACTTTACTCGATCCCCAGCGTCTGGCCGTGCGCGGTGAGGTGCGGGTCGGTCGGGATGTCATTATCGATGTCGGTGTAGTGCTGGAGGGTCAGGTGCAACTCGATGATGGAGTATCTATTGGTCCTTACAGTATTATTCGCAACAGCGTTATCGGGGCTGATTCCGTCATTGAGTCCCACAGCGTGATTGATGGTGCCCGTCTGGCCACGGGTACCCA
>SKOM01000206.1 GCA_007120095.1 Candidatus Competibacteraceae bacterium
CCCTGCTCGCGCACAGCCTGGATAATCGGTTGCACGGCCTCAAGATAACGCGATAGATCAGATTCGGTGCGTTGCAGCAGCACCGCCCGTTCAGCGGCAGTTAATTCAGCCAAGCGATGGACACTGACAGCATGCTTCATGGTTGTCATCAATTTGTGGATTGCCAAATGGGCATTGTAATGCCGAGTGGGGATTCACCCAAGCACTTACGCGGTACACGCGCCCCAACAACCGTTGGCCGACGATGTTTAACTTGCCGGCTACTTGCACAAAGCGGATCAGTCCGTTAGTTTCTACAGTCTATTCACTGACAACTGCCCGGCTCCATCCATGCGACGAGTTGTGTTCAATCAAAAAGGCGGGGTGGGCAAAACCACTCTGGTGTGTAATCTGGCGGCTATCGGGGCGGCTCAGGGTCGCCGTACGCTGATTGTCGATCTCGATCCACAGGCGAATTGCAGCCATTATCTGCTGGGGCAGGCGGCGGAATCGCCCGGTGTGACCGGCTTTTTCGAGCAACAACTGAGTTTTCGACTCAGCCCACAAGCACCTAAACAGTTTGTGCAAACCACCGCTTGGAATCATCTGGATCTGCTGACCTCGGATGCTACCCTGGACGATCTGGAATCCAAACTGGAAAGCCGCTACAAGATGTTCAAACTGCGCGAAGCACTCGATGAGTTGCAACCGCACTATGACGATATCTGGCTGGATACCCCCCCAAAGCTGGGTTTTTTTGCCCGCACCGCTTTGATTGCCGCCGAACGCTGTCTGATTCCTTTTGACTGCGATGCGTTCTCCCGCCGCGCCCTGTACGGTTTGCAATCGGTATTGCAGGAAATCCGCACCGATCATAATCCGCAACTGCGCCTGGAAGGGGTAGTTGTCAATCAGTACCAGCCTCGCGCCCGCCTGCCACGACAACTCGTAGAGGAACTGCGCAGCGAGGGCTTACCGATATTGGAACCCTTTCTCAGTGCTTCGGTACGAATTCGCGAATCCCACCAGCAGGCGCAGCCCTTAGTGCAGCTCTGCCCGCAGCATAAACTGACCCAGCAGTTTCAGGCGCTGTACCAGCGCTTACAGGCTTCGGACTCAGTACTGGCTGATCACTTCACGTAAAACGTGTGCCAACTCATCAATATGGTGGTGTTCGGCAATAAACGGCGGGGCAATAATGCCGGAATCGCCGGTGAATTTAATATGCACACCGGCCTGGTACAGGCGTTTTTGTACTTCGTAACCCCTTTTGCCCGGTCCAGCACTGTCGGGGGCGATATCAATCCCCGCCATCATGCCGTAACCCCGCACATCGGTAATGGCAGGCAGATCCTGCAGGGCAAAAATGGCCTCCAGAAAATAATCGGATAATGCGGCGGCGCGCTCGAATAAGCGCTCGCGTTCGTAAATCGCCAAAGTGGCCAGTCCGGCGGCACAGGCTGCCGGGTGCCCCGAATAGGTATAACCGTGAAACAGTTCAATGGCCGCTTCGGGAGCCGCATCGACAATGGTGTCGTAAATGGCTTCCCGAACCGCTACTGCCCCCATGGGTTGAGCACCATTGGTCAGTGCCTTGGCCATCGTCATGATATCCGGCACCACATCAAAGCTGTGGCCGGCAAAGGCTTTGCCGGTACGGCCAAAACCGGTAATCACCTCGTCAAACACCAGCAGGATACCGTACTGATCGCAGATTTCCCGTAACCGCTCCAAATAACCGTGTGGCGGCACTAAGGTACCCGTAGAACCGGCAATCGGCTCGACAAAACACGCGGCAATGGTATCAGCACCGTACAAAGCCACCATGCGCTGTAAGTCATCGGCCAGTTCAGCACCGTGCTGCGGCTGGCCTTTGACAAACCGGTTTTCGGGCAACCAAGTGTGACGAATGTGGGCCACTCCGGCCAGACCGGGACCGAAGGCTTCGCGGTTTTTCACTAATCCGGACAAAGCCGTCCCACCCAGATTAACCCCATGATAGGCGCGTTCACGGGCAATAAAGCGGTTACGCTGGCCCTCACCGCGCGCCCGGTGATAAGCATAGGCGATTTTTAAGGCGGTATCTACCGCTTCGGAGCCGGAGTTGACAAAGAAAATCCGTTTCAAATCACCGGGCGTTAACGTCGCTAGTCGTTGCGCCAGCTCAAACGCGCCGGGGTGACCCATTTGAAAGGGTGCGCAATAGTCCATGACTTGCAACTGCTGGTACACCGCTTCGGCGATTTCCGGGCGGGCGTGACCGCAGGGGGAGCAGAACAGCCCCGAGGAGCCATCGAGAATTTTATCGCCACGATGGCTCCAGTAATACACACCCTCGCCTTTAACCAGCAGTCGCGGTTCAGCTTTGAAATCACGGTTAGCGGTAAAAGGCATCCATTGGTGTTCTAGGGTATTAGCGGCAAAACGCATGGCAATGGCTCCTTAGATATCAGTAATTGAATCAGCGGTGCATGACAGGTCAAACAGTTCCGCATCACATAAGCGTTGACCTTGCTGATCTTTTCTCGATAGTATCGGTGTGTCCGAATAACGCCAGTCGATGGCGAGTTCGGGGTCATTCCAGATGATGCAACGTTCATGCTCTGGGGCATAATAATCACTGGTTTTGTAAAGAAACTCAGCGTATTCTGAAAGCGTAATAAAGCCGTGGGCAAAACCGGGTGGCAACCAGAGTTGCCGTTTGTTTTCTGCCGACAGGTAAGCCCCGACCCACTGGCCAAAATAGGGTGAATGCCGACGAATATCGACCGCAACATCCCAGACTTCACCCGCCACCACGCGCACCAGTTTACCTTGGGCTTGGCGGATTTGATAATGCAGACCGCGCAACACCCCGCGGGCGGAGCGACTGTGGTTATCTTGCACAAAGGCTGGGTTAGCGCCTGTCAATTCAGCAAACCGCTGAGCGTTGAAACTTTCGAAGAAAAACCCGCGGTCATCGCCGTAGACCGTCGGCTCCAGTAACCAAACATCAGGAATTGTCGTTGGAATACGATTCATATTGCATTAGCTCATTCACTGCTGTCTCACCGAGTGAAGCTTAGCATGTCCAGTACCTACCGTTTTTTTGTCACCGCCCCGCGGGGTCTGGAAGGTTTACTGGCTGAAGAACTACGCGCCATGGGGCTGGATAAGGCCTATGAACAACGCGGCGGCGTGGTGTTCGAGGCCGAACTGGCAGGGGCGTATCGTGCCTGTCTATGGTCACGGATCGCCAATCGGGTGCTGCTGCCGCTGACCACTTTCAGTGCCGCCGACAGCGATGCCTTGTATGCCGGTGTGCGCCGTATTCACTGGACGGAACATCTCGGTGCCGAGAACACATTGGCGGTGGATTTCACCGGGGTGAAAGCCCGCATCAGCCACAGCCGCTATGCCGAACAGCGGATTAAAGACGCCGTGGTTGATCAACTCCGCGAGCAGACCGGCAACCGTCCCTCGGTGGATACCCAATATCCCGATGTGCGGATTAATGCCCATATGCAGGGTGACCAGGTCACGCTTAGCATCGATCTCTCCGGTGAGAGTCTGCATCGCCGCGGCTATCGGCAAACCGGCGGCAACGCACCGCTGAAAGAAAATCTCGCCGCCGCTATGCTGCTGCGCGGTGACTGGCCGACTATCGCTGCCGCAGGCGGTGGTTTTGTCGATCCTATGTGCGGGGCGGCGACATTAGCCATAGAAGCTGCATGGCTGGCGGGTGACTGCGCCCCCGGACTGTTGCGTACCCGCTTTGGGATACACCGCTGGCGCGGCCACGACGCTACGGCCTGGAAAACTTTGCTGGATGAGGCGTTAGAGCGCCAAGAGCACGGACTGGCTCAATTACCCCCCATCGTCGCTTATGATCATGATGCGGCGGCAATCCG
>SKOM01000120.1 GCA_007120095.1 Candidatus Competibacteraceae bacterium
GGTGTTTGGGTATCCATCACCACCGTGGCAAACGGGGTTGGCGCAGCTTGTCGAGCAGGAGTACGTCTTATGAATGCCGTCGTCGCCGATCCGCCGCTGAGTGAGCAGCTCGGCGAACGTCTGGTTGAGGGCGGCAAACTCAGCCGCGAGAACCTGCTGCGCGCCACGGCGGTGTGCCAGAAAAACGGCGATGCCCTGCATTCGGTCTTATTGAAACTGGGCATGGTGGCGGAACGTGATATGGCCGAAGTCTTGGCGGCCTGCTACGATCTGCCGCTGGTTGCTGCGGAAGAGTATCCCGAAGTCCCGTTGCTGGATGAACGTGCCATCTCGCTGGCCTTTCTCAAGGCACGGCATGTATTACCGCTGGCCGATGAAGAGGATCGCCTGGTTGTGGCCATGGCCGATCCCGGTGATGATTATGGTCTGGCCGCGTTGCGCATGGCGTGGGGCAAGATGATCGAACCGCGCATCGGTCTGCCTTCGGAAATCGATAATGCCTTTGAGCGCCTCTATGGCAGCAGCCGTAGCGCCATGGGGCAGATTGTCGAGTCGCTGGGCAGCAGTGAGGACTACAGCGAAGCGGATATCGAGCAGTTACGTGATTTGGCCAGCGAAGCCCCGGTGATTCGTCTGGTGAACCTCATGGTGACCCGGGCGGTCGAGTCGCGGGCTTCGGATATTCACATTGAACCGTTTGAGAGTCGGTTGAAAGTCCGGTATCGCATCGACGGGGTGATGATTGAAGTCGAATCCCCACCAGCACGCTTATCGGCAGCGGTGATCTCGCGGATTAAAATCATGGCCAAGCTGAACATCGCCGAACGGCGGTTGCCGCAAGACGGGCGGATTCAACTGCGGGTACAGGGCAAGGAAATTGATCTGCGGGTTTCGACCGTGCCGACCATGCACGGTGAAAGCGTCGTGATGCGGATTTTAGATAAATCCGGGGTGATTTTTGAATTCGAAAAACTCGGCTTTAGCGATGTAACTCTGCGGCGGTTCTTGGAGATTTTACGGCTACCGCATGGCATTATCTTAGTCACCGGCCCCACCGGGTCGGGTAAGTCCACCACCCTTTACACCGCACTGACCCGCCTGAATACCCCGACGGTGAAAATTCTCACGGTCGAAGATCCGGTCGAATATAACCTCGAAGGAGTGAATCAGATTCAAGTCAAACCCCAGATCGATCTGACCTTTGCCAATGCGCTGCGAGCCATTGTCCGTCAAGACCCCGATATCATTATGATTGGCGAAATCCGCGATCTGGAAACCGCACGCATTGCCGTGCAATCGGCGCTGACTGGGCATCTGGTGTTATCCAGTTTGCACACCAATGATGCTGCCGGTGGAGTGACCCGCTTGCTGGATATGGGCATGGAAGATTATCTGCTGACCTCCACGGTGAATGGTATCCTCGGTCAGCGTCTGGTGCGCTTGCTGTGCCCGCACTGCCGCCAACCGTATCCAGCCCTGCCCGAACTGATTGAAGAATTGCAATTAAACCGGTTCAGCAACGACTCTCCGTTGATGCTCTATCGCGCTGTGGGTTGTGAGCACTGTGCGGGTACCGGTTATCAAGGCCGGCTGGCGATTCTGGAATTACTCACCATGACGGATCCCCTCAGGGCTTTGGTGCTGAAACATGCCACCGCCGGCGAGATTGAACGCGCCGCCCGGGCTGAAGGCATGCAGACCATGTATGAAGACGGCTTACGCAAAGTCGTCGCCGGGCAGACTACGGTTGAAGAAGTGCTGCGCGTGACTCAGGAGGGTTAGGCGATGCCGGTGTTTCGCTTTGAAGCCGTGGACGCCGCCGGTGAGGTGCGCGCCGAGGAAGTTATGGCGGCCAGTCAGGACGAAGTGATTCTGCAACTCCGCGATCAGGGTTTGTTGCCCTTGTCAGTTGAAGAAGCCAGCGGCAGTGGTCTGAGCCGGATGCTGAATACGCCGTTATTCGGCGGTCGCCAACGGGTATCACAACAACACATCGGACAGATCACCCAGCAATTGGCCAAGCTCCTGAAAGCCGGTCTGCCCCTGGATCGGGCCCTGACCGTGTTAATCAGTGTGAACAACGAACCCAAGGTGCAGAAACTGCTGACTCGTATTCAAGAGGCGGTGCGTGGTGGTTCGGGTCTGGCCGATGCTTTGGAAGCCCAGAGCGGGGTGTTCACCCGCCTGTATTTAAATATGATCCGTGCCGGTGAAGCCGGTGGTTCATTGGAAGTGGTGCTGGAGCGGCTGGCGGAATTTATGGAACGCAGCAAGGCACTAAAGGACACGGTCACTTCGGCGTTGATTTATCCGTTAATTTTACTGGTCGTTGCGGGTATCTCAGTAGTGATTTTATTGACCTATGTGGTACCGCAATTCCAAACCCTGTTCGACGATGCGGGTGAAGCGTTGCCGTTGGCCACCCAGGTAGTGATTGGACTTGGCGAGGGGATGCGCCGCTATTGGTGGCTGGGCGTGTTATTGATTGCCGGGGCTGTTCTGTTTTTCCGCCAGCAATTCAGCCAGATCGAAACCCGGCAGCGCTGGGATCGTCTGGCTTTGCGCACCCCGTTGGTAGGTGATTTGATCGCCAAGGTCGAAATGGCGCGGCTGTCTCGCACTCTGGGCACTTTGCTGCGTAATGGAGTGCCATTACTCAGTGCCTTGGGCATTGTGCGGGAAATTATTGCCAATCAGGTGTTGTCACAATCTTTAGGCGCTGTAGCCGAAAATCTCAAAGCCGGGCAAGGGCTGGCCGAGCCGCTGCTTAAACAGCAGGTGTTCCCGCCGTTGGCGATTCACATGATCCGTGTAGGCGAAGAGACCGGTCAGTTAGATACTATGCTGTTGCAGGTGGCCGATACTTATGATGGTGAAGTCCAGACCACGGTCAAACGCTTGCTGTCACTGCTGGAACCCGTGTTGATTCTCGGGCTGGGTATGATCATCGCCGGGATTATCATGTCGATCTTAGTCGCGATTATCAGTATTAACGATCTCGCGTTTTAGCGATTATTGTTCAGAGGAATAATTATGAGTGTTATCCATCGCCCCGCGCTGAATCGCCGTGCTGCGGGCTTTACCCTAGTGGAATTACTGGTGGTGCTGGTGATTCTCGGCCTGCTGGCCGGTATTGTGGTACCCAATCTTATCGGACGTACCGAAACCGCCAATATCCAGACCACTCAGACCCAGATTGAACAATTGGGCAGCGCTTTGGATATGTTCCGGCTGGAAGTCGGGCGCTATCCCACCACGGCTGAGGGTCTGGAAGCCTTAATCCGCCAGCCTCCAGGAGTGAGCCGCTGGAACGGTCCCTATCTGCGTCGCAGCACCATCCCTACCGACGCTTGGGGCAATGAGTTTGTGTATCGTTCGCCCGGCGAACATGGGCCGTATGATTTGCTTTCCTATGGGGCTGATGGCTCGCCGGGTGGTTCGGGGGCAAATGCTGAGATCGTCAGTTGGTAGCCGCTCGGTTCGTATAGGAACCACAATGCGCGGTTTTACCCTGCTGGAACTGCTGGTGGCGCTGTCGATTATGGCACTGCTGGTGGCTTTGATTCCGCCTATGCTCAGCGGTGCGGGATTGACCACTGAGGTGCGTGGGGCCGTGCGGCAGTTAGCCTCCGGGCTGCGTGCTGCCCGCAGTGAAGCCGTCACTCGGCAGCAGCCTGCGGTGCTGAGCATCGATCTGGAACGGCGCGAATTTACCGTCACCGGGCGGCAACGTCCGGTAACGCTGCCTCAGCACGAGCGTGTGACCATCCAGCTCTACACGGCTCAAGCTGAAATCGTCGATGATGACCGTGGCCATATCCGCTTTTTCCCCGATGGCAGTTCCACCGGAGGCTATATCGCCCTGAGCGACCGACGAGTGGAATATCGGGTGAATGTCGATTGGCTAACCGGGCGGATTCGGATTGAAGATCGCGATGCCGATTAGGCCAGAGCATGGTTTTACCCTGCTGGAGCTGCTGGTGGCCTTTGTGATTCTCAGCGTTGCGGTGGGCACTTTATTACACACCTTTGGCCAGAGTCTGCGCAACACTGCCCTGGCGGAAGACTACACCTTAGCCACATTACACGCCCAGTCATTATTGGCCCACGTGGGGGTGGAACCCCCGCTGAGCGTGGGGGTGTATCAGGGCGTATTCGACGAGCAGTTTGAATGGCAGGTTGCCATCGAGCGCTATGTCGATCCCGAGGCACCTGTTGATATTGAGACCCCGGGTTTTGCGGTGAATCTGTATCATGTCGAGGTGCGGGTGAGCTGGGCAGACGGGCCACAGAATCGCCAAATCGAATTACAGACCTTGCGTCTGGCCTGGGAAGAACCATGAAACAGCATGGTTTTACTCTATTGGAACTGCTGATCGCGATGACCCTGCTGGCTTTGCTCATGGGGGTGTTATACGGTAGCCTGAACACGGCGATTCAAGGCTGGACACGGGGCGGCGAGCGTTTGGAAATGATCAACACCCTGCGTTTAACTGAAGATTTTTTGCGTACCCGGCTGCGTCAATCGCGCACCGTGTACCGCAACGACGTGGCCAGTGGCCAGCAGCAGGTGTATTTTTCCGGCGAGGCCGAGCAATTAACTTGGGTGACGCCGATGCTGGCTCATCTCGGTCTGGGTGGATTGTATGTGCTGGAACTGGACTGGCCGGAATATCATTATTTACGCCTGCGCTGGTTTCCTTACCGTCCCGGTGATGGCCTTGAAGATGTGGTGATTGATCCAGACCATATCGGTGACACGGTGTTGCTGGAACAGGTGGATGAGTTCCGCATCCGCTACTATGGCACTCGGGATAACGACCAGGAACCGCAATGGCATGATGCTTGGGATTCGATCCAACAGCGCCCGCAGTTGGTCAGCCTCCAGATCACCCTGGCCGGTCAGGTGTGGCCGACCCTGACCGTAGCCTTGCAAGACTGATGAACAGACGGGGTAGGGCGGAATGCGGGCTGGCTCTGGTCATGGTGCTATGGGTGGTGATGTTGCTGACGATGATGGCCAGCAGTTTTATCGCTACTACCCGCATTGAAACCCAACTGGTGTCCCAGAGTTTAGACCGTGCCCAGGCGTTGGCCGCTGCTGAGGCCGGTATGGCATATGCGCTGTATCGGCAACTGAAACCGTTGCCGGAACAGCCGTGGCCGGCTGATGGTCGGGTGCGTGACTGGTCGTTAGGCGCACTGCAAATGACGATTACTCTGCGCGATGCCAGCGGAAAAATTGATATTAATCATGCGGATCGTGAGTTATTCAAGGGTTTGCTCATGAGTGCAGGTGGCTTAGACGAAGAGGATGCTGAGGCGTTATTGGATAAAATCGAAGACTTCCGTGATCCCGATGATCTGCGCCGTCCCCAGGGGGCAGAAAGTGCGGATTATGCGCTGGCCGGTCGTCCTGCCCCGAAAAATGCCCCGTTTGAGAGTGTCGACGAATTGCAACAGGTGCTGGACATGCCAGCGAGTGTTTACACTGGCATTGCCGATGCCCTGACCGTACATTCTTACCAGGCCGGTATTAATCCAGAAGCCGCTCCGGCCAAAGTCTTATATGCCCTGCCTGATGTCGATCCCGAGCTGGTCGCTGATTATGTGCAACAACGTCATCAGCACTGGGCATTGGAACCCGAGCAACCCTTACCGGCTTTTCCCCAAGCGGGAGCATTTCAAGTTGGACCCAGTGGCGTGTATCATGTTCAGGTTAAGGTGCTGACCGAAACCGGAGCCACCGTACAGGCTGAAGCGGTGTTAGCGGGTCAGGGGCGTCGGGGAGACTTCTCTGGTGTCTCGGCTTGGCGCGAAGATCAGTTTCAGCGTCTCACGCCGGAGCAGCCCGATCAGGAGTCGATTGTTTTTTGAATACATTGATATCAAACAGTTTAGGCCGATTGTCCGGGCAGAGATCACTTAGCCTGCAGGCGTTGCTGCGGTGGTGGTGGCAAGGCTTGTTGCTGTGCCTGCCCGCAAAGTGGCGGGCCAAACTCGATCCGCCGCCCGTGGAACTGCTCGTTGAAGCGGCTGGAAACGATCTGGTCTTTAGCGAACGTGTGGGTGCCGGGCGTCAACAGGAATTAGTGCGTTATCCAATCACGCTGCTGGATAACGACACCTTGGATCTGCCCACACCACAGGGTCGTGACGTGGTGCTCCAACTGACGTCGGCTCAAGTGTTGACCCAAACCCTGAGTTTGCCTTTAGCTGCCGAGCGCAATCTGCGCCAGGTCATGACCTATCAACTCGATCGTCTGACGCCCTTTCCTGCGGATAAAATCTATTTTGATGCTCGGCCGGTTCGGCCGCCGGATCAAGGCAGTCTACCAGTACGTTTTGCTTGGGTGTTACGCAGCGAGCTGGATACTTTGTTGACCCGATTGCGCAGGCAAGGGTTACCACCCCAACGGGTGACGCTGGCGGGTGACAGCAGTGGGATTGACCTACTGCCGCATGAGCAGCGTCCGCGTTCGCGTGGTGCTATGAGCCGACCTCAAACAGTCCTGCTGCTGGCGATGGTACTGACGCTATGCGCGGCTTTAATTTTACCCTTATGGCAACAGCGGCAATTGGTGATTGATCTTATGCCTCAAGTCGAGTCCGCACAGCGCCAGGCGGAACAGGTTCTGGCCTTGCGTGAACAATTGGATCAGGCCATTCTGTCCGGCCAGTTTTTAGCCGAACGTCGTCAAGCGCGACCGCCTGCGATTAACATCTTGAGGGAATTAACCGAATTGTTGCCCGATCATACCTGGGTCGAGCAGCTGGATCTGCGTGAGACCCGGCTTGAAGTGCGCGGTGAGTCCCAGGACGCTGGAGCACTGCTGGCTCAAGTTGAAAATTCACCGTTGTTTAGCGGCGCGAGTTTTGGGGCACCGATTACTAAAGATCCGCGCAGTAACCGAGACCGGTTCCATTTGGTTCTCCCCTTTGCTCAGGGGGAGCGCTAATGTCACCCGCCGCTCATCGTCTGACTGCGGTGCTGTTGCTACTGTTATTACTCGCCACGGTGTACAGTGTATTCGACCGTTTTTGGTTAGGGCGCTACCAAATGTATCAACAAGTGCAGGTCGAATTACAAGATCGGCTACAGCGCTATGAACGTTTATTGGCCAGCCATGATGAGCTGCACAGGCAACTCGAGTTGGTTCGCAGTCAGCACGCTGCCCAAGACTATTATTTACCGCGAACTACACCGACCTTGGCGGCTACCGGGCTACAGCAGCAGGTGAGCCAACTGGTACAGAATCATGGCGGCAGTCTGGCCAGCAGTCAGATACTGCCCGCCCGTGAACAGAACGGTGTTGTGCGCGTGGCACTGCGGGTGCAATTAAGCGGTGATGCGGAAACATTGCAGCGGACTTTATATGATCTGGAGTCCTCTGAACCATTACTATTTGTTGACAATTTACAGGTACGTTCTCGATCTATTCGCGAGCGTGTGCGTGGTGGTTCACCCCAAGAGCAGGGGGTGCGCACTACAATCCAGCTCATTATGCAGGGCGAAATCTCAGGTTATATGGTGTCGGGATGAATGATGACCTGACAAATCATTCCAAGCGGCTCGCAGGGTTTGTCTTAGCCACAATATGGTTACTACTGATTGTGTGGTTGGTCTACCGCTGGAGTTATCCTCCACAGCTGCCCGCAGTGCCACCTTCAGGTGAAGCCCCTGCACCATTAATCAGTACCGACTTGCTGGATGGTGTTGAACCGGTGCTAGCGGTCGATGACCTGGAGGGCTATCGCGAGTTGATTGAGAGACCTTTGTTTTACCCAAACCGGCGGCCACAAACCACATCGGCGCGCGAGATACCCCAAGTCCATCGTGAAATAATCGATGATCTGACCCTCATTGGTGTGATGCACATCGCGGATATAACCCGGGTTCTGATTAAAGACGAACGTTCCGGGCGAGTCAGCCGCATTACGCCGGGCGATAGTTTGGCCGGTTGGCAGCTCAAAAGCGCTGGTGCTGAGCACATCGTTATGGTTCAACAAGATAATGAACGGGTGTTGAATCTGGTCAGGAATCAACGCCAACCCAGGGCGATACCATCAGCAGGCGATGCCGCTGAAGCTGAGGAGGCTCTTGTCGAGCCGGATGAGAATAACAATGACCAAGGAGATTTGAGTGAAGCCGGTTAGCTATGGCCTCGGCCGTGATAGGACAAAACAGATGCGCTGCGGGTTGCGAGGGGTCGCCACACTGTTGTTAGCCTCCATGCTTTTCGCTTGTGCCACGCCCGAAACGCCACGCAGCCCTGACATTACGGTAGAAACCAGCGGCTCATCCTTAGCCCAGCGCGTTGAACGCACCGCCAATAGAATGGCCGCTGCAGAAGCACAGTCTGAGCCGCAGTTATCCACGCAAATTATCCGCGGTGATGGCCGGTTTATTGATACCGAGGCTGCGCGGCGGGTTCCTGCTGAGCCTGCCGGGCCGGGTGAAGTGACTTTAAACTTTGAATTGGCTGATATCCGTGATGTGGTCAAAATCATTTTCGACACTCTGGAAGAAAATTATGTGATTGACCCGCGCGTGCGCGGTGAGGTAACGGTACAAACCAGTCGCCCCTTGCCCAGAGATGCTTTATTGCCGACCCTGGAAACCTTATTGCGTCAGGTCGGCGCAGTCTTAATGCGCAGCGAAGGGGTGTACCGCATCGTGCCGGCTGCTGCCGCAGTGACCGGAGGCAGTGTACCGCGTTTAATGAGGGCTGATGCCCCTCCGGGTTATGGCGTGAAGATTTTTCCCTTGCGCTACATCAGTGCGGCTGAAATGGAAACCATTTTGCGTCCATTTGCCCCCGAGGGCGGGATTTTGCTGGTGGAACCCGCACGCAACCTGATTATCCTGGCGGGTACTCGCCAGGAATTAAACCATCTACAGGAAACCATAGACATATTCGATGTGAATTGGCTGCGAGGCATGTCGGTGGGTTTTTACCCGCTGGACAATATCGACGCTGAGGATGTCACCCGTGAATTGGATCAATTGTTTGGTCCGGATTCTGGCCTGCCCTTTGCCGGGTTGTTTCGCTTCGTCCCTATTAACCGGCTGAATGCGGTTTTGGTGATTACTCCACAAGCTGAGTATTTACGTGAAGCCACCGTATGGATTGAACGCCTGGATCGCAGCGGGGGTGAACGTTTGTATGTGTATCGAGTGCAAAACAGCAGCGCGGAATACCTGGCATCGCTGTTGGGAACGGTATTTGATGTGCAAACCAATGGGGTCTCCGCACCGCGTCCGGCCACCTCCGGAGAGGTGGCTCCTAGTCAGCAAACGGGTCGCATCGGTTCAGGAAACGACCGTGCCAATCTGGCTTTATTCCAGCTCGATGAAGAACCCGTTACCGGTGAAGTCCAGGACTCGGCGGTGAGTGCAGGACGGCTGGATCAGCAGTTGCGGATTACCGCAGATACCGAGAACAATGCCTTGTTGATTTGGGCCAGCAGTCAGCAGCATGAGCGGGTGCTGGCCGCATTGCGTCAGATTGATATTCCCAAACGTCAGGTGCTGATTGAAGCGATTATCGCTGAGGTCACTTTAACCGACGAATTACAATACGGATTACAGTGGTTTTTCAAAAATAATCGAGTGGGTGGATCCTATACGGGGTTTGGATCCAGAGGTTTAGACGGTAGCACCCCGGCGATTGGCCAGGGGGGCGTGCTCGGCGGTGCTGGATTCTCCTATGCTCTGGCTGATTCGGCCGGCCTGGTGCGTGCTTTGCTGACCACTTTGGCAGGGGATTCATTGGTGCGGGTGTTGTCCTCGCCGCAGATTATGGTGATTGACAATCAACAAGCGCGCATCCGGGTCGGTGACCAACAACCGGTCAGAGGGCCGAGAACCGTAGGCACGGACAGCGCTATTTTGACCGAAACCTTCCAGTTCAAAGACACCGGTGTGACGTTGCAGGTACAGCCCAATATCAATGCCGGGGGCCTGGTGACCATGGATATTGATCAAGAAGTCACCGATGTTGGGCCGGAAGATTCAGCAACCGGGCAACGCAGTTTTCTGCAGCGCCAGTTTACCAGTAAAGTGGCCGTACAAAGCGGTGAGACCATTGTGCTCGGTGGATTGATTCGCGAACGTCAGACGGCTGACAGCAGTGGTGTGCCGGTTTTGCATGAGATACCGCTGGTCGGTGGATTATTTGGTGCCAAACGTCGTGATTTTGGCAGGACGGACCTGGTGGTGTTACTGACCCCGAGGGTGATTGCCGACAGCCGCGAAGCCTCACAGGCCACCGCTGAGATTCGCGAGCGCATGCGCGGTATTATTCCCTTGGACAGTCCCTGGCAACAGCCGTTGGAAATGCCCAGTCGTCTGCATTGATCGGCATCTGCAGCGCATGGAGTTTTCCATCTCGATTGTCAGCTATGCGCCCGACGGACGCCAGTTACAAGCGACTCTTGCCAGTGTCCAGACCGCATTAGATTATGCCGCGCTTAAGGCGGCGGTCTATATAATCGATAATGGCCCTGCAGCCAGTGAGCCGGTGGTGGAAGCGCTGTTGCAGAGCCAGCCTCAGTCACCTGGGGTGTCCTGCATACGGATCAGCGGCCATGGCAATATTGGTTATGGTGCCGGGCATAATCTCGCTATCCGCCAGACCGATACGCCTTACCACCTGGTGTTAAATCCCGATGTAGAGCTACGTGCTGACGCCTTGAGTCAAGCGCTGACCTTTATGCAGCGCCACGCTCAGGCGGGCTTATTAGCCCCGGCGGTCTATACGGGCGCTGGCGCGTTGCAATACCTATGTCGTCGCTATCCTGGCATTCGAGTGTTGGCCTTGCGGGGGTTTGCCCCGCATCGCTGGCAACAGCGCCACGCGCAGCGCTTGCACCACTATGAAATGCGCGATGTGATCGGCGCGGATCAGGTGGTATGGGATGTCCCCATGCTGAGCGGCTGTTTTATGCTCCTGCGGCGCTCGGTATTGCAGCATACCCAAGGATTTGATCCCCGGTTTTTCCTGTATTTCGAGGACTATGATCTCAGTGTGCGCGTGGCGGCTGTTGCGCGGACGGTATATGTGCCGCAAGTGCGTATTGTCCATCATGGCGGCCATGCCGCACGTAAAGGCGGGCGGCATATCCAGTACTTTATCCGCTCGGCGCTGCGTTTTTACCACCACCATGGCTGGGCGTGGTGATGTTGTCCACCATAGGGCTGGCGGTATGGGTGTTCAGCCTTGCCGGCGTGGCTACCGCACTATTGACACCCTTAGTACGGCGCTATCTATTGTGGCGGCAATTGCTTGATCAGCCTTCCGCCCGCCGCAGCCATCGCACCCCTACGCCGCGTGGGGGCGGTATCGCTCTGATCATTGTTTATGCTGTCGGTATTATGGCGCTGTATGCTTACGCCCTGTTGGATCAGTCTGCTTATCGCGCTGTGCTGGGTGCTGGGGCCATGGTGGCGATAGTGAGCGTAGTGGATGATCATCGGCCGCTGGGTTTGCACTGGCGGCTGGGAGCGCATATTCTGGCCGTGGTGTGGTTGCTGTACTGCCTGGGCGTTCCTCACTGGTGGGTATTTCCCGGCAGTCATCTGGTTTACACCCTGTTCGTGGGTTTGGGTCTGGTCTGGTTGATTAACCTGTATAATTTTATGGATGGCATTGACGGTTTGGCCGCCGGGGAGACACTGGTTGTCGGCCTGGCTGCGGCGGCGTTGCTGGGTGCAGGGCCAGCCGCCGGGTTATTATGGCTGATGGCGGGGGGCGGTGCCGGTTTTTTGCTATGGAATCGCCCCCCGGCACGTCTTTTCATGGGTGATAGTGGCAGTTGCCTATTAGGTTGCTTATGGGCCGTGGTGGTGCTGATCAATATCCAGCATGAAGGTGAGGGTTTACCGTTAGCGGTTTGGTTGATTCTGCTGGGGGTGTTCTTAGTCGATGCCAGTTGGACACTGCTGCGGCGCTTGTTCACCGGCCAGCGCTGGTGGCAGGCACACCGTGATCATGCCTATCAGCATGCCGCGCAGCGCTATGGTCATGCGGCCGTCACCGGTGCTGTCATGGTCATTACCCTGGTGTGGCTATGGCCCTGGGCCTATTGGGTGGCGCACTACCCGCAGTGGGCGACGCCGGCCGTCGCTGCAGCGTGGTTGCCATTACTGGCTTTGGCGCTCAAATTTCAAGCGGGTTGCCATTACCCGGCAGGTTGGCACTGACCGATTGACTGCTAGAGATGCTTTTATAGTCGATCCGGTGGTATGATCTATGCAACATACTGTGGTTTATTTTATAAACAGCCAACGGATCCAAGCATGATTGAAAGCCTACTAAACCTGCCGCGCTTCGGCCGTCGCGTACTGCTGCTGTTGCTCGATGCAACCGTGATTACGCTATCCTTATGGCTGGCCCTGGTGTTGCGGCTGGGGGATCAGTGGCCAGCGGTCTTGGCCGAAGCCTGGCCACTGCTGCCACTGCTGCTCGGTGTCGGTCTATCGGTATTCTGGGTTTTGGGCTTCTATCGGCCGATACTGCGCTACGCCGGACGCGATCTGTTCAATACCCTCATTAAAGGTATTGGCTTAAGTCTGATGCTGGTTATGGCGGTTTGGCTGTTGCTGCGCGGCGGTTTTGTCCCCCGCACAGTATGGTTTTTGATTGCCCTGCTGATGCTGACTTTAATCGGCGGTAGCCGTTTATTGTTGCGTGATTATGTCACTCGGCGGTTTGCCGTGAATGTGACTCGCAAACCCGTGATTATTTACGGAGCGGGCGTGGCCGGCATCCAACTGGCCAGCGCCCTGAAGCATGATCCGGTGTATCTGCCGGTCGCCTTTGCCGATGACAGCCGTGAATTGCAGAACAGCGTCATCGTCGGTCTTAAAGTTTATCATCCCCGGCAGCTGGCGGCCTTAGTGGAACGCGAGCAGATTGATGCGATTTTACTGGCTATTCCTTCGGCGGCCCGTTCGCAGCGCCGCGCCATTCTCAACCGTCTGACAACGTTACAGGTGCGCTTGCTGGTCATGCCCAGCATGACCGAGCTGGCCAGTGGTGCCAAGCGCATTGATGAGTTGCGCGAAGTCGATGTCGAAGACATTCTGGGTCGCGATCCCGTTAAACCCCAGCCGGAATTATTAGAAGCCTGTATCAAAGATAAAAGTGTCATGGTCACCGGTGCCGGTGGCTCGATTGGCGCGGAACTGTGTCGGCAAATTATTCAGTTGCGGCCACAGCGCCTGGTATTATTCGAGTTGTCGGAATATGCCTTGTATGCCATCGAGCATGATCTGCGCGAGCGCTTGGACAAGACCGGGGATTCAACGGAGTTAGTGGCCGTGCTTGGTTCTGTGAATCAGCGCCTGCAAGTGGAAAACACCCTGCGTCGTTATGAGATACAGACCATTTATCATGCGGCCGCTTATAAACATTTAACTCTGGTGGAGCAAAATCCCTTGGCGGGGGTACAGACTAATGTTTTTGGCACATTGCATACGGCCGAGGCCGCGTTGGCGACAGGGGTGGAAACTTTTGTGTTTATTTCCAC
>SKOM01000010.1 GCA_007120095.1 Candidatus Competibacteraceae bacterium
CCGGTGATAATCGGCTGGTCGGGGTTGCCTTCGAGGAATTCGACGATGACTTCCTGGCCAATGCGCGGTAAGGCGATCATGCCCCAGTTTTTGCCTGCCCAGCCTTGGGAGACCCGAATCCAGCAGGAGCTGGTTTCATCGGCTTTGCTGTAGCGATCCCAGTGAAATTGACATTTCACCCGCCCGTGTTCATCGGTGTGGATCTCTTCGCCCGAGGGACCGACCACAATTGCCGTCTGCGGTCCACGAATCAGCGGCCGTGGGGTGAGCCGTTCGGGGCGAAACGGTTGTTGGGCATCCAATACACTGAACTCACAGGTGTAGGTCGGGGCGTCAATCCCCAGTGAGCTGCTTTCGTATTCATTGGATACCAGGGTGTAGTGCGCCCCCGTGATCAGGTATTCGCGGTTTTGATCTTTGCGGTCGAGTTTGTCAAGGGTGAATAAATATCCCGTGCTCAGGGTGCGGTCGTTGCCAATACCCTGCCCCGTCTGATGGCGCGCCTGGAGTTCTTCGATGCGTACCCGGCTGTAGTGATCCCCGTCATCGGTTTCGGTGTATTCACCCGGGTAGTCGAAGATTTCGTAGTCCGCCTGGGCATGCTCACGTTTGATCGGCGCGGTGCTCAGCAGCGCCTTGGTCGGGACTTCGAAGTCAAAATCATCCAGCACCACTTTGCCCGGTTGCAGTTGGGTACTCACCGACCAGTCGTAGATGTTTTCAACTTCGCGCTCTTGGTGGTCACCCTCGGGGTAGTAGGGGATTTTGCCCAAGGATTCATGCGCGGCCACCGCATCGGCCAGCACCAAGAGGTGTTTGCCGTTCTCATGTTTGAAAAAATAATAAATCCCTTCCTCTTCCAGCAGCCGACTGATGAAGTCAAAATCCGTCTCGCGGTATTGCACACAGTACCCCCGCTTACTGTAATCCCCGCTGAGGCTGTCTTCAAAGTCACTGAAGCCCCGCTCGCTGAACATCGATTTCACGATCTCCGGCACGCTCTGTTCCTGGAATATCCGACAGTCCGCCGTGCGGGTGAGAAACCAGAACCACGGTCGCAGTGTGAACTCATAGACTCCGTAGCGCATTTGTCGACTGGAGATTTCACGGCATTCACTCACAAAACCATTGAAGTAGCGATCCTGGTCTTGTTGCGGGCAGGTCAGGCGCACCGTGATGTTTTCACCGAGCAGATCATTAAAATCAATCTCGATGTCTTCGCTCAGCACCTCTAAACGGTATTCAAACAGCCGCCCTAAACGCTCTTGGCCGTGCATCTGGCGCACCAAAAGCACATCCGGCCCTAGAGGGCTATATACCGCAAAGACTCGGTTGTCGCTGGGACTGCTCATAGTTACAATTCCGCCGTTCGTTTAATCAGGTCTACTCGACTTGCCGTTGTTCCGGGCATAACGCAAACAAGAATAATGCCAGATTAGACTGCCCTTTGATTATACCGCGCGTTACGTGGCTTAAACGGTTTAGCCTATCAATTTGACGAGGCCACACCAAACCGCCAAGTGGGCCAAATTGACTGGCTAGCTTGTAGAGTTACGGCGGGCGTCGATCACCGGCTTGAGTGTGGTGTGAGCCTCGCGCAGCGCGGTTACGGTCGTTTCCCAATCAATGCAGGCATCAGTGATCGATACTCCATACTGGAGTTGCGATCGATCATCCGGGATTTTTTGGTTGCCCCAGCCGAGGTTGCTTTCCAGCATCATGCCGATGATTGAGCGGTTGCCTTCGAGTATCTGGTGCACACAATCTTGCAGTACCAGTGTTTGCAGCGCCGGGTCTTTATTCGAATTGCCATGACTGCAATCGACCATGATATTAGGCAGCAACTGCTTGGCGGCTAACTGTTGTTCACAGAGTTTGATGGTGACGGAATCATAGTTGGGTTTGCCCCCACCGCCGCGCAGAACGACATGGCCGTAAGGGTTGCCTGTGGTACGGGTAATGGCGCAGCAGCCCTGGGGGTCAATGCCGAGAAAGCTATGCGGACTGGAAACGGATAACAGCGCATTGATGGCGACATCCAAGCTGCCATCGGTGCCATTTTTGAAGCCTACCGGCGCGGATAGTCCACTGGCCATTTCCCGATGGGTTTGGGACTCGGTCGTGCGTGCTCCGATAGCATACCAGGCGATCAGATCAGACAAATATTGCACGCTGATCGGGTCGAGCGCTTCGGTTGCGGTCGGCAAACCGAGTTCAGCAATAGTGAGCAGCAAACGCCGGGCTTCCTGCAAACCCTCTTCAATTTCGAAGGAATCGTCCAGGAAAGGATCGTTAATCAGTCCTTTCCAGCCGGTTGTCGTCCGCGGCTTTTCAAAATAAACTCGCATAATCAGTATGATGCTGTCTTGAATCTCGTCGGCAAGCGTTTTGAGACGGCGAGCATAATCCAGAGCTGCATCCGTGTCATGCACCGAGCAGGGACCGACCACGATGAATAGACGTGGGTCATGACGATCAAGGATGGCTTGCAGAGTACGACGTCCTTGCAGCACGGTGTCTTGGGCTGCCTGGGTCAGTCCCAGACGCTGTTTGATCGCCTGTGGTGTCAGCAGTAATTGTTGACTAACGATATGGATGTTGTCGGTATTTTTTTCGTAACTCATTAATTATCCTAAAAATGACTAAAGTATTAGAATGCATGAAGCGCTTTTACAAGATATGGAAAAATAACTCTTTGAATCTGTTTTGTAAATAAATTATTTGCGTTATAATTACATCAATTGGTTAACGGATTGTGGCGTCATGCTGAGTCTCTCTGGGTTATCGCCATCACCAGAGGTATTTCGTAGAGCGAATCTCACATGGCAACTCGCCTTTGGGGTTCGGTAGAAATGCGTAGTGCTTCAGAATGCCTGCAAAAACCTAAAGGGCGCTTAGCGGCTGTCATGGCGCAAGGAGAGCGCATTGCCCGGATAAATCGTTTAATCAAGGCGTTATTGCCGCCTTCTCTGCAAGAACAGGCGCGTCTGAAATCATTATCCCCACAGTGCTGGGTTTTGCAAACTGACTCATCTGCCTGGGCAACTCGCTTGCGCTATGTGTTGCCAGGTCTGCGCCAGCAATTGGAAGCTGAGCTGAAACAACCGGTTCCTGAACTCAAATTACGGGTTGAACCACGGTCTGGAGCACCGGCGAAAAGACCGCCCCGGCGTTTGACTCTGACGCAATCTAATGCCGATTTACTCAAGAGTACAGCACGCGGCATCAATGATGAAAAGCTGGGTGCAGCGTTAATGCGCCTGGCACAGCGTTGTAATACGCGTGAGTGTTCAGATTAGGCAGCATCGCACTAATCCGCTTGTTGCAGGTCACATTAACCAGGCTAACCAACCCACGATACCTATGTTACGTCCTATCCTAATTTTATTGCTGTTGTTAATTGCCGTGCCGTCACACGCCCAACCCAGCAATGTGATTGTGCTTGAAGTCGAGGGAGTAATCGGTCCAGCAAGCAAGGACTACATTCTGCGCGGCATGGCAACGGCCCAGGAGCGCGATGCTGATCTGATCGTCATGAAGATGGACACCCCCGGCGGCCTGGATTCCTCAATGCGTGACATCATCCGGGCGATTTTGGCTTCACCTATCCCGGTGGCGACTTTTGTACATCCGAGCGGTTCACGCGCTGCCAGTGCCGGTACTTATATCCTTTATGCCAGCCATATTGCCGCTATGGCGCCGGGAACCAATCTCGGTGCGGCTACCCCAGTGCAGATTGGGGGCGGCGGGTTGCCCGATTTTGGTCGGGATGATGACTCGCAAGAGGCCGCTGACGACGA
>SKOM01000090.1 GCA_007120095.1 Candidatus Competibacteraceae bacterium
CTAGTGTTTGTTCACAACCAACCGCATTAGCACCAAATTATGCCCTTCGGGATGCGGTTCACGGACAAACCCAAGTTTGGTACACAAGCTCAGCATGGCCTGGTTTTCGTTGAGCACCGAACCGTATACCTCGGCGATGCCCTGATGGCGTGCATAAGCGATGATGCGCTCCATCAGCAAGCGCCCCAGGCCGAAACCTGCCAGGGCGCGGGCGATGATGATGGCATACTCCGCTTCACGGCGGTCAGAGTCAGAGGACAGGCGCACTACGCCGTGCAGCTCGCCAGCATCATCCTCCAGCGCTAAGGCCATGTCGCGATCATAATCCAGTTGAGTCAGCCGAGCGGCGAGCTGGTGATCCAGAACCTTCATCGGGTAATGGAAGCGCAGGCGGATTGCTTCAGGATCAAGGCGGTTGAAAAAACGTTGCAGCGCCGGTTCATCTTCGGCGCGAATCGGGCGCAGCAACATCGTACGGCCGTCGCGCAGGTGCAGACGCTCTTCCAGCTCCTGAGGATAAGGCCGAATAGCCAGGCCGGCTGCGCCACCAATGGGGCACTTGTTCAGGGCCACTTGGGCATCCATAGCCAACACACCTCGCCCCGATATCAACAGTGGGTTGATGGAAAAATCGACAATATGCGGCAAATCCGCCACCATCTGCGATAATTTAAGCAGGGTGAGCGCCAGGGCATCGACCTCGGCGACCGACTGATCACGGCGGCCCGTCAACAGCCGGGCGATGCGGGTGCGCTTGATCAGCTCACGCGCCAGTTTGAGATTCAGAGGCGGTAAAGCCACCGAGCGATCGTCGATTAAATCCGCTGCCGTACCGCCGTGCCCGAAGACCATAACCGGACCGAATAAAGGATGACACACCACCCCGGCCAGCAATTCTATGGCACCGGGCCACTTCACCATGGGCTGTACGGTAAAGCCATCAATCCGCGCCTGTGGGAAACGCTGGCGCATCCGCGCCTCCAAACCCAAGGCCACAACCCCGACCTGCTCCGGGCCGTGTAAATCCAAAATCACCCCGCCAAACTCGGATTTATTGCGGATGTCCGGCGAGGCGATTTTCAGCGCCACCGGTTCACCGAGTCTGGCCGCATGCTGAGCCGCTTGATCGGCATTCGCCGCATGTAAAGTCGGCACCGTAGGCACTGAATAGGCTTCCAGCACCGCACGCGCCTCACTGGCGGTCAGCCAGCAGCGGCCATCGTCCAGAGCGGCGGTCACCACGTCGGCGGCTGCGGCCGCATTGGAGGCAAACTGTCCGGCAACCATCGGCGGGGTTTCCATCAGCAATTCCCGATTGATCCGATAATGCACCATGTGCATAAACGCCCGCACGGCCTCTGCAGGACTGGCATAATCGGGTATTTGCTCTTGCGAGCATAATTCCCGGCTATCACAGACCGAGACATTACCCACCCAACTGGTCAGCAAAGGTTTGCGCCACTTGCGTGCTGCGGCAGTAATGGCCTCGGCGATGGCATAACTGGAACTGCCCGCTTGCGGGGAGTGAATGAGCAATAAGGCATCCACATCTTGTTCTTGCTGTAGCAGCTCCAGGGCGGTGACATAATGCTCAGGAGAAGCGTCGCCACCCAAGTCAATCGGATTACTGCCCAATGCCTCGCGGGGCATCACCTTTTTCAGCAGTCGGCGACATTCCCGGCTCGGCTCAGCCAAGCGGCCGCCCGTCTCGACCAGTGCATCGACGGCCAGCAGCCCCATGCCACTGCTGTTGGTCACCACCCCCAGACGCTCACCCCTGGCCGGTTTGGAATGCGCCAGAGTCGTGGCCATATCGAACAGTTCGGCTACCGAGTCCACCCGTAACAGCCCCGCTCGGGCAAACGCAGCACTATACACTTCATCGTCACTGCATAACTCATGACGCTGGGCATAACGACCGGCTTTGAGCACCACCACCGGTTTGATCCGCGCTGCTGCAAGGGCAGCCGACATGAATTCACGCGCGCGTTCCAGGGATTCGATATACAGCAAAATCGCGCTGGTATTACCATCATCGGTCAGATAATTCAGCGTATCGCCAAAACCAATATCCGCCTTGCCGCCCAAGGCTACCAGATGCGAAAAACCCACATCATGCTCAGCGGCCCAGTCAATCATCGCTGTCATCACTGAACCGGACTGCGCCACCAAAGCCAAACGTCCGGATTGTGGATTGAGTTGGGCGCAACTGGCATTTAGACCGATCGGCGGCACAATAACCCCCAGACTGCCCGGTCCGAGGATGCGGAAATTAACGCTGCGGCCGGCATCCAGCATGGCTCGTCGCCGGTGGCTGCGCCAACGCCGATGCAGGCCATCCAGACCCGAAGTGATCACTACAGCCGCACGGGTACCCTGCTCGGCCAGTTGTTTAATTAACCGTGGCACGGTGTTTGGTGGGGTCACAATCACCGCCAGATCAGCCGCTTCAGGCAGCTCACCGAGGTGGTGATAACAGACCAAACCGTCGACTTCGCGGTACTTGGGGTTCACCGCATAGATTGGCCCGGCAAAACCGCCAAGACGTAGATTGTTCAATACGCGCATACCGGGCGAATTTGGGCGTTCACTGGCGCCGAGCAAAACAAGGGATCGGGGACGAAACAGGTGTTCTAGATTACGTACAGTCATGAGGACAGAGGAGCCGTGTTTACCGTGTGCCGGTGCAGATACAGCATAACGATGCAATGCGGCATCCGCAAGCTATGAACGGCCTGAGTCGCAGCATTAGGCTTCCGAGTTCAAGGATAAGTCGTGATGTGCTCGACAGTTAATTGTCGCCCTGCCCCCGCGACGATGTCAAACCGTCCGCTCACCTGCACCATTTCATTCACATAAGACGCGATTTTTTGCTCGGGCACAACACCGACACGCTGAAAATCAGCCGTCTCGATCCAATAATGGCGCGGCTGATCAAAAGTACGCAGCATGCCCCAGGTCGTGACTCTTCGACCCGTGTACTCAGAGGGCTGCTCGACCAATACCCCCAAATCGACCTCGATCGGTTGCGTTGGTCCACGACACGCTGCCAGGACAGTGATCATTACAGTTAATAGTGTTAAATTCCTAATTTTAATAGACATTTTTACAATTACACTCTTAGGTCAGCAACAAAAAAAGGGCTAGCATCTAAGTGTAGGGGCGGTTCGCGAACCGCCCCTACACCACGATCATCAGGGCGAACGACTATTTCATGTTTGGAAAACAGAGCGAATGGCTATATGCTAATTTCAATTTTTTGAAAAGAAACTGTGCAGTACGCTACAGGGCAGAAAATTTACCAAGAAATATCTTGGAGGTGGATCATGAGTAAAGCCAAGCTTGCAAAAGAGGAAAAAGAGAGCTCCAGGATCTCACCGCTAAACAAGCAAATGCAGCCGACGCAAAAAACGCGCGGCTGATTTGAGCGCCATGCAATGCGTGCGTCTTGACGTACGTACCTGATGGCGTACAATTGGTGAAAAGTTGAACACGCAAGAGGTGCGTCATGACCGGAATTACTGCTACTGAGGCGCGCAGCAACCTTTATCGGTTGATCGATGAAACCGCCGAGTCGCACCAGCCGATTGTCATCATGGGCAAGCGGAATAAAGCCGTACTGGTGGCTGAAGAAGATTGGGCTGCTATTCAGGAAACACTTTACCTGCTCTCCGTACCAGGTATGCGTGAGTCTATTCGCGAGGGAATGGAGACCCCCGTCGATAAGTGCGATGAGGAGCTGGACTGGTGACATGGAAGTTGGTTTACACCAAGCAAGCCCAGAAGGACGCAAAGAAAC
>SKOM01000210.1 GCA_007120095.1 Candidatus Competibacteraceae bacterium
AAGAGCGGCAAGGGCAATCGGCTGGAGCTGGTCGAGGGCGATCAGCATTTCGAAGTCAAGCGCAACCGGAACGAAAAAGTCGGTGAATCACTGTCGCTCGATGTCGCCGACGATATCGATGCCAAGGCCGGGCAGAATTATGCCCTGGAAGCCAGTAGCAATATTCATTTGAAGGCCGGGATGAATGTAGTGATCGAGGCCGGCACCCAGATCACTCTCAAAGTCGGCGGCAACTTCATCACCATCAACTCCAGCGGCGTCAATGTCAAAGGCTCGATTATCAATCTCAACAGCGGCGGTGCCGCCGGCTCTGGCAAGGGCAGTAGCCCCGAAGCGCCAACCGCGCCGACCGAACCCAAAGAGGCTGACAAGGCCGATCCCGGCGAACTGTCCGCAGTCGCTGCCGAGCCGATGACCAAGGATCCTGCGGAGTTGAGTTCGACCCAGGCTAAGACCATGGTCGAGGCCGCCGCCTCGGGCACGCCCTTCTGTGAGATCTGCGCCAAAGCGGCTGCAGGCGGTTAACCCACTCGAAGCAGATGATTGCCATGCCGACACTCATTAATCCGGATCTGTTGCACACTCAATTGTTCGGTGACACCGACCGTGATACCTACACCATTCTCGACGGTGCCTCGAACCCCGAGTTACTGAAAATGCTGTGGCAACACAACCCCCAGCATATCTGCCTGTATCGCGGCGAACTTGATCCCGAAATAGCTCAGGTTGCGCCCTATCTGGTACGGCTGCTGCCCGACTCGCCCTTCACCGACTATATACTCAAGGGCTGGGGACAGCACTGGGGTATATTCCTGTTCACGCAGGCTGACCTGCGCAGCTTGCGCAAGCATTTCCGGAGCTTTCTCATCGTCCAAGGCCCGGATGGGAAAGCGCTATACTTTCGGTATTACGATCCGCGTGTATTGCGGGTTTTTCTGCCGACCTGTGACGCTCAACAGGCGGCCACCGTGTTTGGTCCGGTCAGCCGTTACCTGATGGAAGACGAAGACCCGGGGGTGATGGTGCGATTCTGGCTCGAACCGAATAAAGTCGGCTGGCGGCGTACACCGCTAACTGCTCCCGAAGCGAATTGATTCCTAGCCAAGAGGATACCCACTATGCCTCCACAGGGTCGCTTAGGCGATAAATCGAATGCTCCCGCCGACGCGCATGGCTGTCCTGCCTGCCCGCATCCTGTCATCGGCCCGGCGATCATCGGCTCACCCAATGTACTGGTGAATCACCGACCGGCATTGAGAGTGGGCGATACTGGCATACACACGGCCTGCTGCGGCCCGAATACCTGGATCGCCACCAAGGGCAGCGGTTCGGTCTTCATCAACGGCAAACCTGCTCATCGACTGGGTGACACGGATCAACACTGCGGTGGCGTGGGCCAGTTGATTGAAGGCAGTAATAATGTAATCACTGGCGGCTGAATGGATCATGCGTCTCGATCTGCTTAACCGGCTCCCGTTGATCTGCCCGCATTGCCGCCAACGGGGCATTGATGCCCGACTGCGCTGCAGCGAAGTTTGTGTGGAGGAAAACGGATTCGTGATCGAGGGTCTGCTCGAGTGCAGCAACACGGACTGTGCCGTCGGGCATTATCCAATTCTGGCCGGTGTGCCGATCATCGTCCGCGATCCGGTGGCCTGGTGGCAGAATGCTCGTCCATCGCTGACGCAAGTCAACTGCAATAGTTTAAAAATAAAGGATTTTTTTAGCCTACTGGATGCTGCCGCCCCCGACCGCCAGCACCATTCCAGCAGACTTGGCACCTGGATGGAACTGCATTATGGCCACAATGGCTCAACATCGGCACCGCTAGCCCTGCCAACAGCGGAAGACTATTGGCAAACACTGAATGCCTTGACCGCAGAACAGCATCTGCATGGCCCGGCTCTGGAACTCGGTTGCGCCGTCGGACGTTATACTTTCGACCTTGCCCGGCGTGCCCCCCTGGCGATCGGAGTGGACTGTAACTTTGAACTGGTTGCCGCTGCCGCCCAGATACAGCGCCAACAGGTCGTCCACTATCGACGCCGACGCCGTGGCACCCACTTCGAGATTGTCGATTTTTCTCATACAATTCCACAGAACGTCCTGTTCATGCTGGCCGATGCGCTGGATCCGCCTTTCCAGGCCGAGCAGTTCGCCTTGGTGGCTGCGCTGAATCTGCTTGATAATGTGTCCGCTCCGCTGATTCTGCTCGGTCAGATGGATGCTTTATTGCGACAGGACGGTCTGATGATACTGGGGTCACCCTATGAATGGCGGGCGGAAAACTGTGAACCGGCTCAGTGGCTGGAAAACGCGACACTGGATGCCTCCACTACCTTACGACAACTGCTTACTGAACAGTTGATCCCCGAGCTGAGTCTGGATTACCGAATCTTACAGGAAATCCATGACCTCCCTTGGGTGCTGCGCCAGCATGATCGTTACTGGTCGCTGTACTCGGTTCATCTTCTCAGCGCTAGGAAGGACTGAACACCATGCCCGCCCCGCAAAAAGCCCAGCTCGCCCAGCTCGCTAAGGTGCTGTTCACCACCAAGATGGTCAGACTGCCGACCGACTGGAAACCGCCCGGCACACAGTATCCCGATGCGTTTAAGCACAGCGAGTTGGCAGTACCCCCTAATCCACCCAATAATTTGTTCTGCGAAGTATCGTTGAACCAGTATCACGTCGATACCGCCAAGAAAATCGGCAAGGCGTTCGAGGACTACATCGACGGCATCTGCGACGGTATCTGTGACGGCATTGACCAGTGGATGAAACTGACTGCCTTCGCGGGCGTCATCATCAACGGCCCGGTCGGTGTGGTTACACCTGGTATGGTGCAGGGGCCACCGCTCGGGCCATTGATTCTGAACAAAGCACCTATGAACACCCCTCAGGAGCAGAAATATTCCAACGCCATCGCCAATGCCATGGGTGCCGCATGGCAAACCTGGCATATGGGCATCGCGGGGATCCTGACGTACCCGGCCTTCGCGGCGTTTCCAGGGCCGGTTGCACCGCCCACGCCAAACGTGCCGATGCCACTGATTGCCCTGCCCTCACCGGGAGAAGTCGGCCTGTCCCCGAAAGCCCTGCAGGGGTTGATGTTCACCAATCTGGCCGACCCCAAGGCGCTGCACGCGCCCGCACTGTTCGATGCCCTGGCCACGGCGTTTAACATCGTTTTTCAGACGTTCAAGCTCAGCACCACGGTCAACAATGTCATGGGCACCGGACCGGTACCCACCTTCGCCCCACCGTTCGTACCCGTTGGCCCGGTCGTCGGTGGCATCGGCAACAGCCCGCCGGGCTGTCTGAAGTAATTGCGGCGCAATCATGGAACTCGTCAACTCCACTCCTTTGATCCTGCAGGCCGTTCCCTTGCAGATTCGGCGTAATGGCTTCATGCTGGTGCTGATCGTCAAGGGTACATTCACAGTAAGCACTGACGGCCGCTTGCGGCTGGCCGACGAGCAACTGCCGGTGTTGTTCGGCGACCAATACAATGACCCGAAACAGGGTGGCAGCGTCCGGTTTGAATCCGATCTGGTACCGTTCAAGCCGCGTGCTGACATCATCCTCGCCGGACAGGCCCATGCGCCGCAAGGTCGACCGGTCTCCCACATGGAAGTCAGCTTGCAGGTTGGCACCTGTCAGCGTTCAGTGGTGGTCTTCGGTGATCGTTACTGGGATGCCATCAGCGGCCATAAACGGATGACGCCGACCAAGCCGTTCACCACCATGCCGCTGGTTTACGAGCGTGCTTTCGGGGGCATGGACAAG
>SKOM01000188.1 GCA_007120095.1 Candidatus Competibacteraceae bacterium
ACCATGCAGCAACGCATCGCGAGCCTGAATCTGGAGGTGCCTTCTGTTGTCGTACAGGGCTTGCAGACGGATCAACCTGGCTTACCAAGCACTCCGGCACCGACGCCGCAGACCTCCCCAACGTCTCCGACCTCGGGGGCACTCGTGTTGGGTTCCGCCCCGGAACCCACCGCCCCATCCGAACGCCCGCCAGCGGAGGCTGTACGCTACGGTGTGGATCGAGTCCGATTAGAAGCCAGCGCTCTGACTCGTTCGTCACGCCCTGCGGATGGTGGCTTATACTTACGGGCTGAACCCTATGTGCTGTGGTCTATTGACGAGTCCTGGGAAGCCCGAGCGGGAGCGCGGCTGGATGGTTACCGGCAAATCGGCAATCAGCGGGTCAGTACCCTTGATGTGGACTATGCCGAGACCTATCTGCGCTACCGGGATTCCAGCAACCGGATTACCCTCGGCACCCAATCGGTGGTCTGGGGACGCATCGATGAGCTATCACCCAATGATCAGCTCAGCGTGCTGGATTTCAGCCGCGCCATTCTCGATGACCCTGCGGATCGTCGCCGGGTCGTGCCCGCACTGCGCTGGGAGCACTTCCGCGAGTCCGGCAACCATGATCTAGTGTGGATACCGCGCTTCCGAGCCGCTGAACAGGCGGATGCCAATAGCCTCTGGGCACTGGTTAACCGCCATAGCGGACGCTTGCCCGGCCTGCCCTTTGACCCGGTTATTGCGCCGTTGATCAGCAGCGGGCGGTTTAGCGCCAATGAACCCCGAAGCGGCGGCGTGGGCTGGCGGTTCAGCCGCTGGCAACGCGGTCTGGATTATGCCGTCAATGTCCTCTACACACCGCATTCCCTGCCCTACTTCACCCTGTCTGACCCGGCGCGCATGACGCTGTTAAGCGGCGGCGATCCACAAGCGCTACTCAGCGGTGCTGAACCGGCGTTCAATGCTCACCATCCACGCACTTGGGTGATCGGTGGCGATGCGGGCTTTGAAACCGGCGGCGCGACCTGGCGTTTCGAATTGGCGTGGCTTAGTGATGTCCCGGTAACGCGCCGCGATACCTTGACTCTCGATACCCGCAAGGCGCTGCGCTGGGCGGCTGGGGCGGAATGGTTTCCAGGCGATGCCGATTTGCGGGTGAATCTGCAACTGATCGGCGAAGCGTTAATTGACGCCGGCCCGGTGCTGGATCGTACCTCCACTCTCATTTTGAGTGGCGACATTGAAGAGGTGTTTGTGCCCAATTACTGGCAGGGACGGTTGCGGTTCGCGCTCGGCCTTGATCAGAGCGACCGGTATGTGAACCCGGAACTGAGCTACATCGGGGCGGAACCGCATGAAATTTATCTTGGCTACCATCATTTTTCTGAAGCCGAACGCAGTATCGGCGGCTTTTATCAGCATAACGATGTCATCACGCTCGGCGTGAGAACCCGATTTTAACCGGCTCATCGGTTGAGCAATCGGGTGACTTTTTGCACATAAGCCTGGGTTTCGGCGTAAGGCGGTATGCCGCCATGCCGCGCTACGGCACCCTCGCCGGCATTATAACCAGCCAGGGCGAGGGTGATGTCGCCCTCGAAATGATCCAGTAACCAGCGCAAATAAGCCATGCCACCACGGATATTGTCCTCCGGGTTCCATACATCGCTGACCCCAAAGCGTTCGGCCGTTGCTGGAATCAACTGCATCAGCCCTTGGGCGTTCTTGGGTGATAACGCCTGGGGATTAAAATTGGATTCCACCCGAATCACCGCCAGCACCAAAGTGGGGTCGAGCTTAAATCCCGGCGACAAACGCTCAACCCAGTCGACAATCTGCTGATACTGCGGCGGTGCCGCGTCCGGCCCATCGACCGAACTGCCGTCAGTTAAAATACAATCAGGGCGCTCAATGGGTGACTCGGGTAGATCGAAAAACCGCAGCATCCGCCGGGCATAGACATCGCCCTGTTCAGCAGCCAGATGAAACCATGCCCCGGCCAGGCCATCATCACGCGCTACCCCGCGGGCATTGGCATACAGCCAGCCGAGTTGATATTGTGACTCGGCATGACCGGCACGCGCCGCTCGACAGTACAGATGAACCGCCGTGTCGATATCACGCCCCACCCCTTCACCATGTTCATAACGCTGTGCCCAGGTCGCCAGCGTCTGGGGGTCGTTACTCATCAATAACTCCGGCAACGTCTCGCTGGCCAGAACAGGGACAGACAGCAACAGAGCCAATACCCCATTTCCGATCAGCCGGTTAGGCCAATGCATCCATTTAATCATCAGACTATCACTCGTGATCAGGGTCGCAAATCCGCTTGATGGAGCAAATCGCGGACATGATTCACCGGAATGGCATAGCTGATGCCGCTAGGCCGATCTAAAGCCCGTTCCCGTCCGGAATGGACAAACACCATATTGAGAACCCCAACCACATTGCCCGTGCGGGGATGGTACAAGGGACTGCCGCTGTTGCCCGGATACGCGGTCAGATCAAGCTGAAAAATCGGAAAAGCGTCGCGCATACGTCGAATCGTTGCAGCGTCCAGCTCACTGGCGCGGTCTGCTGGAATCACCACCGGGCTGATGCTGGCGACAATGCCGACATGGGTAGCGGGAAACAAACCGATCACCGCACCGATAGGAAAGCCCGTCACCGCGACGGTATGACCTTCGCGCACTCGGTCGGAATCGCCCAAACTCACAACCGGCAGCGGGTCACCTGCGATGCGCAGCAAGGCGAGATCGTGCCGCGGCGCAGTAGCCACCCGTTCAGCTCGGCGCATGGTCGAAGCGCCGTGGATGAACACCACCAATTCTTCACGGCGCTCGCGATCCAGAGAGGTGGGCAAAACATGTTGATTGGTGACAACATGACGGCCATCGCCAACGGCGAACCCGGTACCGAGCAGGCGATTGCGCGGCTGAGCGGTGGGGTGAAAGGTACCGACACCCACCACTGAAGGTTTAATGCGGTCGATGGTGTTGGCCAAGGTATCATCCGCAGACGCGCAGGCCATACCAAGGCTCAGGAGCACCATAACACCGGGGAGAAATTTAGGCCATGCCATGCCGGACTCCTTTATAACGAACTTGTCAAGTGGTTAATATACCGCACCCGATAAGAAAAAGTGTACTGCAGCCCACTTTTTAATCACCGGCAACGGAACCGCTAACTGGCTATGTCCTTTTGGTCAAAAACTGCTCTCACGTCTGTCAGTATCGTCAGATCATTGGGCTAAACATAGGCAAGCGGCGTACGCGGACTTATAATCAAGCGCTGTAGCCCCGCCCAATAACACGGCAACGGAGAGTAATTTGACGCCCAATGTGACCCAGTCCGATATTGAAATTATCGATCTTAGCAAAATTTTCGGCTCGGGTGACGAAGCATTCAAGGCCGTAGATCATATCAGTGTCCACATCCCTGATAATGAGTTTTTTACCCTGCTGGGGCCTTCGGGCTGTGGCAAAACCACGTTGTTGCGTTTAATCGCCGGATTTGAACAACCCAGCAGCGGCTGGATAAAACTCGGCGGCCAAGACATCACCGCGTTATCTCCCAACCACCGACCGGTCAACACCGTGTTTCAAAGCTATGCTTTATTCCCGCACATGAGCGTAGCGGACAACGTCGGTTTCGGGCTGCGCATGTTAGGCCAATCCCGGCGGCAGATTCAGCACACCGTTAGCGAGATGCTGGCATTGGTTGAAATGGAATCACTGGCCAGCCGTCGCCCTGCCCAGATCTCCGGCGGCCAGCAGCAGCGGGTCGCACTGGCCCGAGCGCTGGCACCCCGCCCCCGAGTGTTGCTGCTTGACGAACCCTTATCCGCACTGGATTTAAAATTACGCAAAACCATGCAGACCGAACTCAAACGCCTGCAAGCGGAAACCGGGATTACGTTTGTCTTTGTCACCCACGATCAGCAGGAAGCCTTAACCCTGTCGGATCAGATCGCGGTGATGCATAACGGCCAGATTCTCCAGGTCGGGACTCCTCAGGGCATTTATAATCACCCGGCGGAACGCTTTGTGGCCGATTTCATTGGCGACAGTAATTTCCTGAGCGCAACGGTTGTGCAGACTAATGGCCACTCGGCTCAGGTACAACTTCGTTCCGGAGCCGCAATCCGCGCCAGCCTGCCCAGCACCCTAGCCGCTGCGGTGGGCAGTTCCGTCACTGTGGTGGTGCGCCCCGAACAGGCCACCCTGGCTGATCAGGGGGTATTGCAGGGCACGCTGGAACAGTCCCTGTATTTCGGTACCGACACCCAAATGCAGATCCGCTTGGCCGATGGAGAGCTGTTCAACCTGCGGCGGCAAAATACTATCGGTCAGCCCGCCTTACCGGCACCGGGCGCGGCGGTACAGATCGCCATTGCCGAGGGCGCGGCACAAGTGGTGAGGCACTGAGTTGCGCGCCCTCAACCACTGGGCAACGTTATCGCGCTGGGTACTATGTACCCCGGCGCTGCTGATTCTGCTGCTGGCAGCTTCCGGGCCGTTGCTGATTGTGCTGGTGTATTCGTTTCTCAGCCCAGGGGCTTACGGCGGCGTGGTGTGGCAATTTTCCACCGAAGGCTGGTTCCGGGTATTTTTCTCGCGCGATATCTTCGATGGCAGCGTAGCGCCGGCGCAAGCCCATTTACAGATTTTCTGGCGCAGCGTGCGCCTGGCGCTGCTGACGACGTTCTTTGCCGCCCTGTTGGGTTTTCCCACCGCCTGGTTTATTGCCACCCGACCCGCCGGGACTCGGGAGCTGTGGCTGTTCCTGGTCACGATTCCCTTCTGGACCAATCTTGTGATCCGCACCTTTGCCATCCAGGAGGTGATCCGCAATCAAGGTTTGATTAACAGTGCCTTGCTGAATAGCGGGTTGATCAATCAGCCCATTCAGATGCTGTACACCGATTTTGCGATTCTGGTCGGCATGACTTATGTGTTTCTGCCGCTGATGGTGCTGCCGCTGTATGCCAGCATGGAAAAACTCGATGGCCGCTTGCTGGAGGCGGCGTATGATTTATACGCCAGCCGGGCGCGGGTGCTGTGGCATGTTATTGTACCGCTGGTCAAACCAGGGTTTATCGCGGGGTCTATTTTGGTGTTTATTCCTGCCATTGGTGCGTATGTCACCCCACGGATTCTCGGCGGCGGGCGCAATCTCATGCTGGGTAATCTGATCGAACTGCAATTCGGCCAGGGCCGCAACTGGCCGCTGGGGGCCGCACTGGCCTTGACGCTGCTGGTGATTGTCCTGGTGGCGCTGCTGATCTACATCCGTCTGGTGATGCGCGATCCGGAGCGTGACCATGGCTAGACGCGCTTTTGCCCTTAACCGGCTGCCCGGTTTTACGCTGATCGCCTTCATCACCTTTTTTCTGCTGTATCTGCCGATTCTAACCTTGGTGGTGTTTTCATTTAACGCCGAGGCTTCGATGTCCATTTGGGGCGGGTTTTCTGTGGACTGGTATCGCGCCGCCTTTGCCAACCGGACGGTGCAAGAGGTGTCGTTGCGTTCGCTGGTAATTGCGGTCTCGGCGGCCAGCGTGGCTACCACGGCGGCCACGCTGGCCGCGCTGGCCACGACCCGCACCCCGACATTCCGAGGGCAAACCTTGATCTATGCACTGATTCACCAGCCGCTGATGGTGCCGGAAATTGTCACCGGCGTGGCCTTATTAATTTTCTTTGCTGTGATTAAGGTCTATACCGGCTACACCGGTCTGGCCTATCTGATCGCTGCCCACAGCGCCTTTTGCATTCCATTTGCCTATTTACCCATCCGCGCCCGGCTGCAAACCATGGATATCACCCTGGAGCGGGCGGCGGCGGATTTATACGCGACACCGTTGCAAACCTTTCGCCGCATCACCCTGCCGTTACTGATGCCGGGGATCCTGGCCGGTTTTATGCTGGCGTTTGTGATTTCGCTGGATACCGTGGTGATTACCGAATTTGTCAAATCAGCCGGTCAGGATACGCTGGCCACGTATATGCTGGGACAAATTCGCCGGGCGGTCACTCCGGAAATGTATGCCATCTCCACCTTGTTTCTGCTATTATCAATATTAGCAGTGGCAGTGTTTTTCCTGCTGTCGCGCCAGCGGCTGGGTTGACTAAGGACTCAAACACGCATTATAAATGCTGAGTATGAATGACCCGTTGACCTGAGCAAAAAAAGTGGCAAAATTTTTATAGCCACATTCTGCGAACCTGTCAGTAAGCATCCGACTCCAGCAACGCACATAACCATGTCAGCACAGCAGAAAGTCACAGCACTGTTGCGCAGCGCCGACATCGAGGTCGGTGGCGAGCGCTCCTGGGATATTCATATCCACAACGACCATCTCTATCAGCGCGTCTTGGCCGAAGGTTCACTCGGCGTTGGCGAGGCCTATATGGAGGGCTGGTGGAATGCCGAGCGGCTCGACGAGTTCTTCGCCCGTGCGATCCACGCCGGATTGGATCGTAAGGTACGCACATTCTCATTTCTCGGCCAGGTGCTGCTGAGTCGGCTCGGGAATCTGCAAAACCGCCGGCGCGCGCGGCAGGTCGCGCAACAACACTATGATCTTTCCAATCGGCTCTATGAAGCCATGCTCGGGCCGACCATGCAGTACACCTGCGCCTATTATGGCGCCGATGGGTCGCTAGCCACACTGGATGAGGCGCAGCGGGCTAAACTGGCGTTGATCGCACGCAAACTGTACTTGGAACCAGGCATGCGGGTGCTCGAACTCGGTGGCGGATTCGGCGAACTGGCTCGTTTTTTAGCCGCCGAGCACCAATGCGAAGTAGTCAGCTACAACATCAGCCGCCAACAGGTCGAATACGCCCGCCAGCTCTGCCAGGGTCTGCCGGTTACCATTCAGCTTGAAGACTATCGTGAGGCGGCAAATGAGTCCGGCCAGTACGACCGGGTCGTCAGTGTTGGCCTGATGGAACATGTCGGGCCGAAGAACTACCGTGGTTTCTTTGAGCTGGCCAGTGCGCGCCTGAAGCCCGGTGGTCTGGCGCTGGTTCATACCATAGGCGGCAACGTCAGTCGCGCTCATGCTGACCCCTGGATCACGAAATACATCTTCCCCAATGGCGTGATCCCTTCTGCAGCGCAGATTACCAACGCCACAGAAGGTTTGTTCGTGGTTGAGGACTGGCATAATTTCGGCCCGGACTACGACCGGACACTGATGGCCTGGGAGGTCAACTTCCGCACCGCTTGGCCGGATTTAAACTCAAGCGAAGGACTGGACGAGCGTTTCTACCGGATGTGGCGCTATTACCTTCTGAGTTGTGCCGGGGCCTTTCGGGCGCGCAGCCTGAATCTCTGGCAGCTCGTACTCAGCCGTGGCGATGTCCCACGCTATGTGCCGGTGCGATGAGTCAGGCCGGCTGGGAAGCCCACCACGCACGCGTGGCTGCCATAGCGGCGGCACTGGCCGAGTCCAGCGGGCCGGTGCGGCTGCGCAAGCCCACCAGTAACCTGTTCCGGCCGCGTGAGGATTCCACACGCACCGCGCTGGATGTCGCCGCGCTGAACCATGTCATCGAGATCGATGCCGAGGCGGGCGCCGCTGAGGTCGAGGGCATGGTCACCTACGCCGATCTGGTCGCTGCCACCCTGCCGCAGGGGCTGGCGCCGGCCATCGTGCCGGAACTCAAGAGCATCACGGTCGGTGGTGCAACCACCGGAATCGGCATCGAATCGGGGGCGTTCCGCTACGGGCTGGTGCACGACACCATCCACGAGCTTGATGTGCTGGTCGCCGATGGCCGCGTATTGACCTGTTCGCGCGATAAGCACCCGGAACTGTTCTACGGCTTTCCTAATTCCTACGGCAGCCTGGGCTACGCTACTCGGGTTCGTGTCGGCTTGATTCCGGTGCAACCCTACGTACGGCTTGAACACACCCGTTACCGCGACCCCGAACGCCTGTTTGCGGCGATCAGCGATGAGTGTGCCCAGCCGACCTGCGACTATCTCGACGGTGTGTACTTCGCACCCGGCGAGTTCGTGCTGACACGGGCGCAGTGTGTCGAATCCCTCCCAGCGAACACTCCGGTCAGTGATTACACCTGGATGCACCAGTACTGGCGCAGTCTGCGTGGGCGGCACGAGGATTATCTGACCATCCATGATTACCTGTGGCGCTGGGATACCGACTGGTTCTGGTGCAGCCGCAATGTTTTTGCTCATCGGGCACCCGTGCGGTTGCTGCTGGGGCGCAAACGTCTATCCAGCGTTACTTACCAGAAGATCATGCGCGCCAGTCGCCGCTGGCCGCTGAGTCTCATCCAGTCGATTCGCCCGCGCACCGAGTCGGTGATTCAAGATGTGGATATCCCCATCGCCAACGCCGCCGCGTTCCTGAGTGACTTCGAGGCCGAAATCGGCATCCGCCCAGTGTGGATCTGCCCGTTCATCGTACCCGATCAGCAGTTTTCGCTGTTCAGTCTGCGCACCGACACCCCGTACATTAACTTCGGCTTCTGGGACATGGTGCGCTCCAATGAGCCGGACGGCTACTACAATACCCGGGTCGAAGCCCTGGTCGCCCACCACGGCGGCAAGAAAAGCCTGTACTCGCGCAGCACCTACGACGAGCCGACCTTCTGGAGGGAGTACAACCGGCAAGCCTACCAGGCGCTCAAACACGAATGCGATCCCGACGGGCGGTTTCCCGGACTCTACGAGAAAGCGGTGCAGCGGCAATAAGGCTGGGGGTAATCTTCCCGCGAGGTGCCTTCTAGTGGCATTACTGGCTAATCCGTGTAAAATAGATTTTACACGTCAGGCCGTGTAACTCTGCCGCCATACAGGAACACCAGGATGTTGATTCACAAACCGAATGATTTAGCCCAATTTTATCGAGACCAGCGCAAACTGCGCGGCCAATCACAAACCTGGATTGCCCAGAACGCCGCGCTGCGGCAGGACACGGTGTCCAAGTTTGAAATCAGCCCTGACAATACGCGGATCGACACGCTGTTTCGGTTGCTTGCCGCGCTGGATCTGGAACTGCATCTTGTACCTAAAGGTGGGGCTGATCCGGCTTCCGGTCAATCGGGCTGGACTGAGCCGTGGTAACCGTGTCTCAAACCCTCGGCGTCTGGATGAACAGTTTACAGGTAGGTGCGCTGACCAAAGCATCCACGGGGGAGCTGGCATTTCGCTACCTGCCCGAATGGCTGGCCACTCCCGGCGCACGTCCCATTTCGCTGTCCATGCCCTTGCGTCATCAACCCCATAAGGGGGATATGGTTTTCAATTACTTCGACAATTTGCTGCCGGACAATCCAGCGATTCGCGAGCGCATCCAAGCTCGCTTCAAAGTGCGGACTTCGCATCCCTTCGATCTCTTAGCAGCCATCGGCATGGATTGTGTGGGTGCGCTGCAGATAGCTCCCGAGGATGAACCGCTACAGGATGTCCGCCGCATTGCCGGTGAACCCTTATCAGACACGCGGATTGCCACACTGCTGAGCAATTACCGATCCGCGCCGCTGGGCATGTCGGCTGATGCGGACGATACATTTCGCATTTCCATTGCGGGTGCCCAAGAAAAAACGGCACTGCTTTGGCAGCACGGATGGCAGCGCCCACTGGGTCCGACACCGACCACCCACATCCTCAAGCTGCCGATGGGCGTTATGGCCCATTCGGGCATCGATCTGCGCGACAGTTGTGAGAACGAATGGCTGTGTCTGAAAATAGCCCAGGCGTTTGGCCTGCCCGTCTGCAATGCCGAGGTGCGATATTTCGACGCCATCAAGGTGCTGGTCGTGGAGCGTTTTGATCGGCGCAGAACAGAAGATTGGATTATACGCCTACCGCAAGAAGATTTTTGTCAGGCACTGGGCTATTCGCCAAACCTCAAATACGAAAGTGATGGCGGACCGGGCGTGGTCGAAATTATGCAGCTTCTGCAATATTCGAGCGCAGCGAAGCAAGATCGGGCGCAATTGTTCACTAGCCTGGTGTTATTTTGGCTCATGGCGGCGATTGATGGCCATGCCAAAAACTTCAGCGTGTTTATAGAAGCCGGAGGCCGTTTCAGACTTACTCCACTCTACGATATAATTTCGGCTTATCCCCTGATCGCAAACCAACAAATCGCCCGGCAGAAACTCAAAATGGCGATGGCGCTACACGGTAAAAATCGCCATTATCACTGGCACAGTCTGCAAGCCCGCCATTTTTTCAGCACAGCCGAGCGAGTGGGGCTGCCCGTCGAAACGGCACGCGACCTATTCACCGACCTATTGGCGAGAGTCGATAGCGTCATCAGCGCAGTAGAGGCGCTACTGCCACCTGACTTCCCAGAGGCCATCGCTGCACCGATCTTTGCCGGTATGCGGGATCGGCGCAATCTGGGAAGATAAATCGGCTGGTTTAAGGCGCGGTATTTGGCTGCGTAGTCGCGATAATCGGTTTGTCGTATTCATCGACTAGGACAACGACCCGCTGCCCGGTGTGGGTATGGGCTTCAATGTGCAGTTTGCGTCGAGTGCAGGTCATGATCGGTCAAGCGTGGCGATGGGTTGAGGGTTGAGTATAGTTGGGGTGAACGGTCTGAACGCTTACGATAAGGCTAAACACTGCCCGACCCACCGTGTTCCCGAGTAGCCTTGAACTGGATCTCCGGCCAGCGCTCCATGGTCATTTGTAAATTGACCCGCGTTGGGGCGATATACACCAGTTCACCGCCATGATCGATGGCCAGATTCGCCAGCGCCTTGTCTTTGAACTGCTCCAATTGACGGCTATCTGCGCACGTCACCCAACGGGCGGTTTGCACCGGTACGTTTTCAAACGCCGCATCGACGTTATATTCCGTCTTTAAGCGATGCGCGACCACATCGAATTGCAATATACCGATCGCGCCTAAAATCAAGTCATTACTGGTCAGCGGCTTAAACAACTGAGTGGCCCCCTCTTCGCACAGTTGCTGCAACCCTTTCTGCAATTGTTTCATCTTTAAGGGATCACGCAGTTGTGCGCGGCGAAATAATTCCGGGGCGAAATTAGGAACGCCGGTGAATGCCAGCGATTCGCCTTGGGTAAAGGTATCACCGATGCGAATGGTGCCATGATTATGCAGACCGATAATATCGCCCGGATACGCTTGGTCAGCATGATCCCGATCCCCGGCCATAAACGTCAGCGCATCCGCGATGCGGACTTCACGGCCAATACGCACATGCTGTAACTTGCTGCCTTTGGTGAAGGTTCCCGAACAAATCCGCACAAACGCGACGCGATCCCGGTGTTGAGGGTCCATATTGGCTTGGATTTTAAATACAAATCCGGAAAATGTCTCTTCTGTGGGGACGACTTCACGGCTGTCGGTCGGCATAGGCCGCGGGGGGGGTGCATGAGCCACGAAATCGTCTAATAATTCCTGAATGCCAAAGTTGTTAATCGCCGAGCCAAAAAACACCGGCGTCTGGCGTCCGGCTAGGTATTCAGCCAGATCAAATTCATGCGAGGCACCCACCACCAGTTCCAACTCGTCGCGCAATTCCTGCGCCTGACTGCCGAGCAGTTGATCAAGACGCGGGTTATCTAAGCCCTGGATGATTTCTCCTTGCTGCATTTTGCCCCCGTGGGTGGACGAGAACAGGTGTACCGTGTCGCGTTTGATGTGGTATACCCCTTTAAAGCGTTTACCCATGCCAATGGGCCAGGTGACCGGGGCGCACTGGATGTTAAGTACCGATTCGACTTCATCCAGTAGCTCGATGGCTTCACGCCCTTCACGGTCGAGCTTATTGATAAAGGTCATAATCGGGGTATCCCGCAGGCGACAGACCTCCATCAGTTTGATGGTACGCTCCTCAACGCCCTTGGCTACGTCAATCACCATCAACGCGGAATCGACAGCGGTCAGAGTGCGATACGTATCCTCGGAGAAATCCTGGTGACCGGGGGTATCCAGAAGATTGATAATGCAGTCTTTATAGGGGAACTGCATCACCGATGAGGTGACGGAAATCCCGCGCTGTTTTTCCAGTTCCATCCAATCCGAGGTCGCATGACGCGCTGCTTTACGACCTTTAACCGTACCGGCAAGCTGAATCGCCCCGCCGTATAACAGCAGTTTTTCAGTGACGGTGGTTTTACCCGCGTCGGGGTGAGAAATAATCGCAAAAGTCCGGCGGCGCGAGATTTCACGCGCAAGTAAGGTGTTTGACATAGTTTAGCAATTTCCATCGACAGAAAAGTGACCGGCTCAGATCATGCCCAGTCGGGTGGGTAGCCATAAGACAATCATCGGCATGGCCACCAGCAGCGCCAGACGCACCACATCGGCCAGCACAAACGGTAGCGTGCCGAGAAAAATCGCTTTTAACGGTAACTCAGGGGCGACACTGCGGATGACAAATAGATTCATACCCACCGGCGGGGTGATCAAGCCTAATTCTACGGTGACCACGGCGATAATGCCAAACCAGATCGGATCAAAACCACTGTCGATAATCAAGGGGTAAAGTATCGGCACGGTCAGCAAGATCATGGCCAGACTGTCCATAATACAGCCGAAGAGCACAAAAAACAGCAAAATCAGCACTAATACCTGCCACGGTTCTAACCCCATAGCCCGCACGGTATCAACCAGTTGCCAAGTGATCTGCGAGACCGATAAGAGATAACCGAAGATTTCCGCACCGATTAAGATCAAGAAAATCGCTGCCGAAATGCGTAAGGTCTCATGCAAAGCCGCCTTAAACTCCCCCCAGCCGATGCCGCGCACTAACGCGAATAACAGCGCCAAAAAAGCCCCCGCACCGGCGGCCTCTGTCGGCGTAAACACCCCGCTGTACAACCCGCCCATCACCAGGAGAAATAACACCAGCACCGGTATGGCGCGTAATAAGACCTGGGAACCGGGGGTGTGATCGGTCAACCGCTGCCCGCCCAGCTCGGGACGCCACCACACGAGGATCATGATGGTCAGCACATACAGCCCATAGGCCAGCACACCGGGAATAATCCCGGCGACAAATAAGGTGGCTACCGATTGCTCGGTCATCAACGCATACAGCAACAGGGCGATGCTGGGAGGAATCATAATCCCTAAGGTGCCACCCGCAGCCAGTGAGCCGGCGGCTAGGCGCGGACTGTACCCCTGAGCCTGCATTTCCGGCAACGCCACGCGGGTCATGGTAGCCGCCGTCGCCAGCGAAGAACCGGATACGGCGGAAAAGCCACCGCAGGCCGTCACGGCCGCCAAAGCTAGCCCACCGTTCCAACCCCGCAGCACGCGCCGGGCAGAGGCAAACAAATCCGCTGATAGCCCGGCCCGCGCCGCAAAACTCCCCATGAGAATAAACAGCGGGATCATGGTAAAAGAGTAGGTGCTGGCGACTTCGAACGGGGCATTTTCCAGCACCGCCAGCGCCGGCCCCAG
>SKOM01000015.1 GCA_007120095.1 Candidatus Competibacteraceae bacterium
ACCCTGCTCGGTTTGAAAGGGCTCGCTGAGTTGATTCAGGCGCAGCCCGGCCACAGCTTCTGTGAAACGTGCGCTGGGCTCACCGGGGTTGAGCCAACCCAGTAACCCGCCACGGCTGGCGCTATCGGTATCGGTGGAATTCGCCCGGGCCAATTCCGTAAAACTGGCACCGCCGCTGATCCGTTCACGCAGACGGCGCAAACGGGTTTGCGCTTCCGCATCGGTCAAACCATCTGCGGTGCTGAGCACAATATGCCGTACCCGCTGCTGGGTCACCGGACGCGGGACTTCACCGCGGGTATCCAACAGTAACAGCAGGTTATAGCCCTGGGGACCACGCAGGGGCGGGCTGATCTGGCCCGGAGACATTTGTACGACGATTTCGGCGAAAGACCTCGGCAAACTGGCCGCTGACAGCCAACCCAATTCACCACCTTCCAGTGCCTCACGTCCGTCCGAAACCGCGACTGCGAGTTGCTGGAAATCCGCACCACGCTGCAATTGATTGATAACCTGTTCGACCCGCTGTTGCGCCTGGGCTAATACTTGTGAGCTGGCATTGGGCGCAACAGCGATCAGAATTCGAGCCAGGCGATATTCGCGGGCACCCTCTGCGAGATCAGTACGACTTAAAGCATTATCGATTTCCTGTTCCGAGACAGTGATATTACGGTCGATGACTTGCTGACGTAAACGTTGGGTCAAAACCTGGCGGCGGACATCAGCACGAAACTCGGCGAAATCCAGCCCTTCTTGCCTGACGGCCTGGCGCAGTTGCTCCAGCGTGAGCTGGTTTTGGCGGGCAATGCTTTCTACTGCGGCATCCAGACTAGGCTCATCGACGCTGATACCGCGACGCTGCGCCTCCCGAACCTGCAGGCGTTGGTTGATCATATTGTCCAATACCTGGCGGCGCAGTACCTCCTCCGGGGAAGCCCCCGCGCCCCGCGCATTAATGCTCTGGCGCACAGCCTCCAGCTCTTGCGCCAATTCGCTGCGAGTAATCACATCGTCTTCGACCACCGCAACAATGCCATCCAGCCGTTCACCGGCGGTACCGGCACCAGGGCCGGGGCCAAATTGCAGTTGTGCCATAACGGGCGGCGCTAATAGCAGCCCAAGGCCGATCAAAAAAAGCCTGATCATTACATTTTTCCTATGTACTTATACTTAGCGGTTGATGCTGCCATAACCCGGAACGGTGTCTTGCAGCAAGCGGTCGATGCTGCGCCCCACGCTGGACAAACCCTTTAATTCCAATTGCATATACACCGCATTGCGGGTCTCGGTATCTTCGGGTTTGTCGCGCCGCTGACTGCCCAGAAAGCGCAGCGCCCAGCAGCAATCATTATACTCGGCTCCTACCAACAGATTCAGATTGCGTTCCAAATCCAGTGCATAATGCCAGCGCCCCAGGAACCGCCAGTTCTGATCAATCGGCCAGATGACGGACAGATCAACCTGCTCCAGAGCATCATGCACGTAGGAATGGGAGAGGTTCACCACCCGGTTCGGCTGTGGTTGATAACGCAATTGCACGCTGCTGCGACGGGTAGCGTCCCGCTCAGGATCCCATTGATAGGTGCCTTGGAAACTAAGACGCTGGTTCAGCGCTAAACGGCCTTCGGCAATCGGGCCGGAGGTACTGGAACGCTCCAGTGGCGCGTCGGCTTCAAGGGTAACTCGGCGATCCTGGAAGTACAGAATCTGCCCTAGACTCAGGCGCAGCCATTCGCTACCGCTTGGAGTTGACAACCCGCGGGTGGTCAGTGCAACCGTCAATTGATTGGCATCACCGATCCGATCCGCACCGGTAAACCGGTTATCGAGAAACAAACCACTCAGGCTCCGATCCACCGCAGCGGTGTCAAATAAGGGAATATCGCGCTGATCACGATACGGCGTGTATAAATAAAACAATCGCGGCTCCAGAGTTTGCAGCCCCTCGCCTGACCCCAGGCTGCTCAGGGGGCGGTCAAAGAACAAGCCGGTATCGAGGCTGACCGTGGGCACACTGCGCCGGGGTTGCGCGCTATCGGCACCGGGCTGGGGCTGATCAAGATCGTAAGCCGTATAGCGGTATTGAAGTGCCGGGCGGATAAAACCCGCCGGCCATTCCCAAGGGCGAGCGACACGGGCTTGCAGATCCACCCGGTTACCGTCGGGCCGACGCGGATTGGCAAAGTGCACCAGCTCGCTGCGCCAGCTCAGATCCAGACCATAGCGGCTGTTTGGCCAAGCCCCGTCGAGACGCAACTGAGGCAGACGGTTATAGGGTTCGTTCTCCTCTTGAAACAAATCGCGATCCAGAACTTGAAAACCCTGCACCCGTGCCAAACCTGTCCACACCGCACAGCGATAGTTCAATTCCAGATGGCGTTCTAAAAACCGGGGGCTGAGCAGGCCGATATTATCACCGAGTTCATCAAGGTAATCATCGTCGGAAACGTACTGGTATAACAGACGGCTAAACGTATTCGGCCGCCAACTGGCGGCATGTTCAATTTTAAACGCACTGCGATCCGTATCCATGATGCGATCATGCGGCAAGTACTCCACCTCCATCTGACCGCGCTGCTGGACACCGAGAAACCGATATTCCGCGCCTAACATGGCCCCCCGGTCGCTGAATAGACGCGGAAACAGGGTTAAATCCTGCTGTGGGGCGATGTTCCAGTAATAGGGCACGACCAACTCGGCACCGCGCTCACTGTCGTAACCCACCCGTGGCACCAGCCAGCCCGAATGGCGCTGGTCATCAATCGGAAATGACAAATACGGCAAATACAGCAGTGGCACCGAGCCGATGGTTAAACGCATATCGCGAGCGGTCCCCCGACCGGTGGTGCGATCCAGGGCCAGTTCACGCGCCTGGAGTTGCCAGAACTCTTCACCGCGAGCACAGGTGGAATAGGTTGTACCCCGCAGTTGGCTGGTTTGCTGTTGCCCATCGATACGCAGCCATTCAGCACGCCCTTGGGCATTGCGTTGGGGAAAATAATACTCGGTGTGTTCAAATTCAGCCGTTTCCTGCTCTAAATCTAATTCACCACGGGCGCTACGCAAGGCCAGATCGGGCGAGCCGAATACTAACGATTCGGCACTAACCTGCTGATTCACCCGATCTAATTCCAAAGCTGGGGTGTATAGGCGCAAATCGCCCAACTCGGCTACAACTTCGCCACTGAGCACCGCCCGCTCCGGCGTCACAGTGCTGCGCTCGGCACTGAACGTCAGCGGGCTGGCACGATGTTCCACCCCGGTAGCAGGCGTGATTAATTCGGCCAAGGGATCAACCACACAGAGCGCCCAAGGCCCCTGTGCTGAGCTGGGGCTACTGAATAGTATCCCCCAACAACTCAAGATGACGAGATAATGACTTGACCGCATGGAATCGATGCGTATCCTCTGGAAATAATGGCGCAAGCTTAGCATGAGCACTATCATCAATGGCAGGACTCGAACAGGATTCAACACCCATTCGGGCAATGATTTTAGCCGCTGGGCGCGGCGAACGGATGCGACCACTCACCGATCAGACACCTAAACCCTTGTTACCTGTGGGTGGCCAAGCACTGATTGAGTACCCCATCCAAGCGCTGGCGGCCAACGGTATTCGCGATATTGTAGTAAATCTCGGCCATCTCGGCACCCAAATCCGTGACTGTTTAGGCGCTGGCCACCGCTGGGGGGTCAACATTCAGTACTCACCCGAACCACGGGGGGCATTGGAAACCGGCGGCGGCATTTTCCATGCCCTGCCTTTGCTGGGTTCAGCACCGTTTATCGTCATTAATGGTGATGTGTGGAGCGATTACCCATATTCACATTTACCCCGACGCTTGAACGGATTGGGCCATCTGGTATTGGTGACTAACCCGCCCCATCATTCTCAAGGGGATTTTGTCTTACACGCAGGACAGCAGGTCGGCAATCAGGGCCAGCCGCGTTTGACCTTTGCGGGTATCAGTGTGTTGCATCCAGCACTGTTTGCCGGTTGCCAACCGGGACGCTTTGCTCTCAGCCCGCTGCTACGGGCGGCGGCCGATTCGGGACAACTGAGCGGTGAATATTATTCGGGGCAGTGGTTTGACATCGGCACTCCCGAGCGCTTACAGGCGCTAGATACCCGGCTTAATGGCGCAAAATCTTAAGCAACATTCGCTCCAGAGCGTGCAAATCAGGAATCAGGGCGCTGCGTTCACCCTCTACCCATCGTACCCGGCATAATGCCCCTAAGGGTAAATCATGTATACGCTTATCTTGAGCCAAAGCATCGCGAGACACGCTGATCGGCTCCGGCGGGGCAATGGCCAACACACCAAAATAATGCAGACGGGGATGCGCGGTTGGCGCTTGCAACAAGACAATGCGTCGATGCGCAATCGTGCGCGGACTCACTCCGGTAAACAAAGCGTCGAGACTCACCAACGGTGCGGTTGTAGCACCCCAAAGCAAGGTACCTACTAACCAGGGTGGGGCATTTTCCAAAGCCAAGGTCGGTGCATAGGGCAGGATCTCAATCAACGCGGCCGCCGGCAACAGCACTTGAGCACTGTCTATCGGCAACAATACCGCATCCAGGCTATCTTCTGCAGCACTCATGCGACCACCTTACGCAGGACTTGCTGCACCGCCAGCAACAGGGTCTCGTTATGGTAAGGTTTGATCAGATAATCATCGATTCCGAGTCGATCCGCCCTTTGCCGGTGTTTACGCCCACTACGGGAAGTCACCATAATCACGGGCAGGTGGGCGAACTGCGGTTGGTTACGAATATGAGTCAGCACCTCAAAACCATCCATACGCGGCATTTCAATATCCAGAATCACGATATCTGGCGTTTGTTGATCAAGCAGAGTCACCGCATCGACACCGTCCTTAGCGGCCCGCACTTGATAATGGTTGCGCTCTAACAGACGGGTGGTGATTTTACGCATAGTGATGGAATCATCAACCACCAATACCAGCGGTTTATCCAGAACTGGCGATTCGGGTTCGGGGGCATTGAAGACATTAATGCCAGCGCTTTCGATCAAGCCGGTATTGCGCACCAGCGAAGCCAAATCCAACACGATGGCCACGGTGCCATCAGCCAGCACAGTGGCACCCGCAATACCCGGCAAGCCGCCAATCTGTGGAGCCACCGACTTGATGATGATTTCTGTACGCCCGAGGATTGAATCAACCAGCAACGCCATGCTGGCCTCACCGCTACGGAACAATAACACAGGCAGTTGGGTATCGCTGTAAGCCTCATAGGTACGTAAATCACGGCTTAACAACAGACTCAGACTGTGCAGAGGATAACGATGCTGAGCATAGTCGTGCCATGTCAATTCGCCAGCCAGATAATCACGTAGATCGTCGGACGCTAAACGACTCACCGCTTCGATGCTGAGCAACGGGATAGCGTAAATCGACTCGTCCGATCTGACCAGCAAAGCCTGGGTCAATTCTAGAGAAGTAGGCAAACGCACACTAACACGGGTGCCCTTGCCCTTCGTGGAGGTGATACGCAAAGTACCGCGCAATGAACGAATCGATTCGTTGACAACATCCATGCCCACGCCCCGCCCGGACACCTGGGTCACTTGAGTCGCTGTGGAGAATCCAGGCTGTAATAGTAACTTAACCAGCGCCGGTTGATCGACCTCTTGCTGCGGTTGTAACAGTCCCTTGAATTCGGCTTTACGACGAATCGCCTCAAAGTCCAAACCTGCACCATCATCCTGCAATGTAAATAAGACTTCAGTGCCCTCATGGGTGAGTTCCAGCACAATCAAGCCGGTTTCGGGTTTACCTGCAGCTTGACGTACAGCCGGGGTTTCAATGCCATGATCAACGGCATTGCGCAGTAGATGTTCTAAGGCAGCAATCATGTTTTCCAGCACGGTGCGGTCAATCTTGTCATCACGGGCATTCACTGTCAGTTCAACCCGTTTGCCAAGTTCATCGGCGACCTGGCGTATCAGCCGCCGTAGTCGAGGCACAACACTGGCAAAACGTACCATGCGAGTCTGAGTCAGACTTTCTTGAACCGTGCGATTGATTTTGTTCTGTTCATAAAGCAGTTGGTTCAGCGATTGTGCTTGAGTGTCCAGTGATTGCTGTACATTGGCAAGATCATCCACAACTTCGACCAAGGCTCGCGACAATTGCTGCAATTCCGAGAAGCGATCCAGCTCCAGCGGATCGAACTCACGCCTATGCTTACCCTCTTGATGACGCGATATAATCCGCGCCTCAGCATTGATTTCCAAGCGCCGCATCTGCTGGCGTAAGCGGTTAACGGTTTGTTCTAATTCACCAATCCCCGAGCGGAAGGTATTGACACCCTGCTCAATCCGGGCGCGAAAAATACTGCTCTCACCGACTTGATTACTCAGCCGCCCTAATAACCAGGCATCGACACGGATGCTGTCACTGCTGGCCGGTGCCGCTGTCGGCTTTCCACGAGCGGTGGATACCGCAGCGGCGGCTATTTTGCCCTGCAATAATTCTTGGATGGCCTGTCGCACATCTTCGGCCGGGGACAAGGTGACATTGCGGCGGAGCTGATCCAACATCCGCCCCATAGCATCCAGCCCCTGCTCAATCACCGCAATAATTTCCGTGTTGGGGGTTAGGCGTTGCGAGGTGATAGAAGCCAATAAGGTGGACACATCGGTCACCAGCTCGCCCATCATACTTATTCCGGCAAGTCGAGCGTTGTCGCGCAGCGCTTGTAAATCGCGGTAGAGATCATTCAACAGTTCACGATTAGCGGTATCTTGCTGCCAGCGGCGCAGGGTCAAATCACTGGCCTGCAAAATATCCGCCGACTCCAAGATAAAAGCGTCGCGCAAGGCAGCGGTCTTGGTTTGCTCTTCCTCCTCCTCCTCCTCCTGTTGTTGTTCGGTAGGTACAGCGGGTGTCACACCCATCTGGCGTTGCAGTGCAGTCATCAATGCCGCATCAGGCACGGGATTCTGTCCCTGGCGCACCCGCTCCAGCATTAGATTCAGTCGGTCTAATGCCTGTTGCAACAGTTCCTGATCCCGGGTTTCGTCTGTGTTGGATCCTTGTTTAGCTAAGGTTTCCAGCACGTTTTCTGCTGCATGAGCCAAATCACCCACGCCCGGCAATCCAGTTAAGCGCGCCCCCCCCTTGAGGGTATGCATGCCACGCCGCAGGTTGTTGAGCAAACTGGGATCTTGCGTATCACAACGCCACTGCTGCAGCGTGGTATCCGCCGCATCGAGAATCTCGCCGGCTTCTTCGAGAAAAGCTTCTAGCAGCTCCGAGTCGGTATCAATCGACAGAGCAACCTCTGACACCGCAGGCGCTGCACACACTGGCGGTGCCTCAACCGACTGCTGGAGCTCATGCTGGGGCGTAGGCATTTCCGGGGATTCAGGCGTAGGCGCGGCTACCGGAGCGACCGGAGGCTGCTGCCCTGCCGCCAGTGCCTGTGCTTGCGCCATCAGCGCTTGTAGTTCGGGCGCATCACCCAATCCGGTATGAGGCTGGTGTACCAGACCGGGAAGACATTCAGCGACTTGAAGCACTGAGCCGGTGATGGTTTCGGTGGGGGACAGACGGCCTTCAAGCACCTGGTTCAACAGATGTTCATAAGCTTGTGCGAACTCCCCGAATGCCTGCTCACCCACCATACGGCTGCTGCCCTTAAGGGTGTGAAAAGCACGGCGCATGGTCGTTAAGATTTCGCGATTGGTCGGATCAGTGCGCCATTGCGGTGCTAAATCAGCAATTTTGGCCGCTTCGCCCTGTGCTTCTTCGAAAAAAATCTCGAAAATTTCGAGATCTATATCTTCCTCAGGCGGTGGCGCTTTTGCAGAGATGACGGTCTCAGTGTCTGATTCAAGCTGTGCGGCGAACTCCTCAGGCTGCTCCATGCTGTCAGCCAGGTCTGGCTCCGCCTCTTCCATTGCTTGACGATTCAACTGCCTTTCTAATTGTTGCAATAAATCTTGGGCACGCTGCAACGGCTGCTCAAGGGTATCAGCAGCATTATCGGGCAAGCTCAACAACTGTGATAAAGACACAATGATATCGGCAAACAGAGCGATACAGCGTTGTGGTTCAGCCACTGCGCTGGGCCGCTCTGTCAAACGCAGCAAATACGGCTGCAGGCGCTCAATCAGCTCGACACTGCGCTTATCATCCAGCATGGCAAAACCACTAATCACATGCTGCAAAATCCTTTGCATGCCCTGCCATACCGGGGAGCCACCATAGTCGATATAATCGGTGGCCAGAATCCACGCGCGCTCAATCAATTCAGCGGTTTCATGGATAATCGCCTGGCGAGCACGGTACAACTCTAAGCGTTGTGGAACCCAAACACTATCAGCCTCACTAACTTCAGCGGTAATAATGACTTGACCATATCGTCTGGTTTGTTCACTCAAGGCGTCCAAACAGCTCCGCACCAGCACAAAAACTCTGGCCAGTAGTTCCACCGTCTCAGCCGCCACCTCGGTTCCGGGAGTTTGCCAACGCACCAGCACCGGAATCTGCCGCCGCAGCATGTCAGCCAGAGCCTGCAATCCCAAGAGGTACAACACATTGCTACAGTTATGCAGACGCCAGGGTTCTATGCGCAGTATGTTTTGATGATCAGGTACGCGCAGAAACTGATCGAGGCGATACTGACAATGGCCTAAATCTTCGCTAACCGCTTCAAAAGTGGTGAGCAAAGCCTGTTGATCGAGCCAGTGCTGGCTGGCAGCGGTATTATCAGCGCTGCGGCCACCCGCTTGATACACCACATAGTCGCGCAGCCGTAACGCGCCTTGAGTCGTGCTGGCAAGTACCCGCTCTAAACGCATGCTAAGCTGCGGCACTCGCAGATCTTGATCCGACTGATGCGTACCGGTTGCCAGTCGATGCAGACATTGGTCGAGATCGCGCAACAATGGCTTTAACTGGAGCGGTTGAATGTCAGCGGATGTGGCCGCCAGCTCGAATGCTGACTCTGTCAACCACCACAGTCGATACAATCCCGGATCATCTGCCGTTTGTCGCAGTTGCGCGAAAACCGGCACGACCTGTTGTACCACCTGTTGTTCACCCTGGAGCAGTCTCAGCAACACCCGTTGCAACTGAGGGCGCAGCGCCAACGCAACTTGCGGGGCATTGATGCGTTTGGGCACCGCCGCTACAACTTCATCACTGCCGGTACGCGCTTTGCGCAAACGCTGGAGCAGAGGATTGAGATCAAAAAAAGGCTTATCACCGGCCTGCACCAACCAGTCGAAGTAACGTTGGGCTTCCAGCACGGCTTCTGATAGTAATTCACGATGGTGACCAGCCGCTTGCGCCTCGGGCTGTTCAGTGGACGTCAATTCAAAGTTAAGGCCACGCCCCAGCGCGTCGATTTCCCGCATGAGCGCCGTCGCCGACGGTTCGTCCAGGATCGCAAAAACCCCGCGTAACTGATTGGCCTGCTCACAAAGTTGAGTCAACAAAGAGGCCGTGCGGGTGTCGGCCAGATAAGCTTGACAGGTCTCAACGAGCTGCCGCAATACCAGACTGACTGGCCGTTGCAATATATGCAGCGGCTTGTCAATAGCCAGTGTATTGGCACTCATAATCGACATTTGGACACAATACGGCTAGTGACGCTCCGGCAAGCGGAAGCCGGACACAGACTGACGTAATTCCTGGGCGAGCTGGTCAAGCTTGGCCACATAACTGGCCGTGGACACCGTGCCCTCAGAATTTTCCGCTGTCAGGGCATTGATGGAGCTCATAGTCGTGGACACCCGCGAAGTCATCTCCGTGACCTGATTGGCTGCTCGGGAAATGGAGCTGATCAACTGGGCCAGGCGTGCCGATACCGATTCGATCTCTTCCAGCGCTTCGCCGGCTTTTTCAGCCAAACCAGCACCATCGACCACCTCAGAGGTGCTTTTATCCATGGAAATAATGGCCTCGTTGGTATCGGCCTGAATGGTCTTAACCAACGCCTCGATGCGACGTGTAGCATTGCTGGAACGTTCGGCCAAACGCTGCACCTCATCAGCGACCACGGCAAAACCACGCCCCGCCTCACCCGCCGCCGAAGCTTGGATGGCGGCATTCAACGCCAGGATATTGGTCTGATCGGCAATATCGTTGATCAAAGCGACGATATCGCCGATTTCTTGTGAGCTTTCGCCCAAGCGTTTAATTCGTTTTGATGTCTCCTGAATATGCTCACGGATGGCATCCATACCTTGAATGGTACGGCGCACCCGCTGCCCCCCTTCATTAGCAATGCCGACCGATTTTTCGGCCACCTCTGCAGAAGAAGCCATTTTATGCGAGACATCGTCCATAGCCTGTGCCATCTGATTCACGGTTTTACTCGAGGCATCGATTTGCCACGCCTGATTCTCACCGGCTTTAGCAAGACGCTCGGTAACTTGCCGGGTCTCTTGAGCGGCCTCGGCAATACGCACCGAGGTGTTGTTAATCGTGGAAACCAGATCGCGCAACGCCTCAATGGCGTAGTTGATGGAATCGGCAATCGTGCCGGTAATATCCTCGGTCACACTGAGCTGAACGGTCAAATCACCCTCAGCAAGATCGCCCATTTCATCCAGGAGGCGTAGAATGGCTTCCTGGTTGCGCTGATTCTGCGCCATACTTTCTTGGATTTGTTTCTCACTGCGCAGCAACCGCTGGCGCACGATGAACCGCTGACGAATCAATAACCCCAACAATACCGCAATAATCAATGCCGCGCTGACCGTGAACAGCCGGGTATTGAATAAACGGGCTAAGAATCCCGGTTCGGTTGCGTTGCGGGCAATGAGTTGATCGAGCTGCTGACGCAACTGTTCGGCTTGCTGTTGTAATGCGGCCAGTTCCACCGCTGAGGTCGGCTGGCGCGATAATTCGGCAAGACGCTGGGGCAGGTTGTCAAAATGAGTGCTTAACTCAGCCAGTTGCCGAGCATCAACGCCATCACCTCGCTGGGTATCGCTGACCAAAAAAGCGGCCAAAAGTAACAATAAGACCAACGCCAGCAACGCCACCAATAAGCCATCGATTAGTTTGCTAAATGTCAACGCCGGCAGGGTGCTTTGTACTGTACCCATGGTAATAGGCCCTCAGTCTGAACTCAAAGAGCTGCTCAATGCAGCATTCTGGAATTTTTGATCCCGTAACAGGGTGTGAAGATCCAGTCCTAACCACATATGACGCCCCACCCGCCGCCGTTGATCGACATAACGGCGCAGACGTTCATCGTCGAGATCCAGATCAGTCTCTACCGGCGCGGTTTCGAAGCGCCGTAAACCGATGACCTCATCAACCAACAACCCGTATTGCCAATCTTCATGGGCAGCAACAATCAAGCGGCTTGCAGGTTGTGGGGGACGGATATCACCAAACAAAAAAGCGCTCACATCGCTGATGGTAATCACCACCCCACGCAGATTAGCAATCCCCAACAACCAGCGACGCACGCCGGGCACCTTGGTGTACTTGGGTACCGATTCGATACTCTCGATGACCGCCAGCGGCATGGTAAACAGACGCTCGCGCAAGCGGATAGCCAGCAGACCCGACCCGCGGCTGGCGATCTGCGAACCGGATCCGGCTTTGCGTGCGGCCTCCAAGCAATGCCGTTCGACGTGTAATAGCAGATCGAACGGATGATCAGCCGTAACGCGCATCGGTCTCATCGGGAATCGAGAATGCTTTCAATCTTGGCGAGCAGCTCAGTACGATCAGGCGGTTTGATGACATAATCCCGCGCCCCTTGCCGTAACCCCCAGATTCGGTCTGTCTCCTGGTTTTTGCTGGTCACCATAATAACGGGTATGGGGGCCGTTTCCGGATCACGGGCTAGACGCCGAGTTGCTTGAAAGCCGTTGACACCGGGCATTAATACGTCCATGAGAATCAAATCGGGTTTGAGTTCCCGAGCTTTGCGAATGCCCTCTTCGCCGTTGGAGGCGGTGGTCACCTCGTAGCCGTGATCCTTCAACATGCGGCTAAATACCAAGCTTTCGGTTGCTGAGTCTTCAATTATCAAAATACGCGCCATGGCTGCAGGCCTACTCAATGGTTCAGATCGATACGGTGGTGCTTTGTGGCTGATGCTGACGGATCACTTCCAGTAGATCGTCCCGGGTGAAAGGCTTGCTGACAAAACCCTCAGAACCAACCAGACGTCCGCGGGCTTTATCGAATACACCGTCTTTGCTCGACAACATGATCACAGGGATGTGCCGAAATGCGGCGTTGCTTTTAACCACCGCACAGGTTTGGTAGCCATCCAGACGCGGCATCATGATGTCCAGCAGCACTAAATCGGGCGCATGGTCAACGATTTTAGCGAGCGCTTCAAACCCATCTTCTGCAGTAACCACGGCGTAACCCTCTTTGGTCAACAAAGTCTGAGCCGTGCGGCGAATCGTCGCGCTATCGTCAACCACCATCACCTTGACAAAGGTTTCTTCATCCACAGCGATATCCCCAGTAACACGGACGGGTGTACCCAAAATACCGTAAAGTTTTTAACATAGTTTACCCGCTACGTCATAATTGGATTTTCACATGATAGCTCAAACTTGCTATCTTTGGCGCTCAAGGTGCAAAGTATGCACCACTTACCTAATCGATCGGGTTGTCGTTTGCCATGAATCTCAGTGTTGGCGTCGTGATGGACCCCATCCAGGCCATCAGCTTCAAGAAAGATACCACTCTCGCACTGCTGCTCGCAGTACAAACGCGCGGCTGGCCGCTGTATTACTTTGAACCGGGCGATTTATATCTCCAAAATGGCCAGGCGCGAGGACATGGACGTGAACTCACAGTCTATAACGATCCTGAACGCTGGCACACATTCGGCGCAACACGAGATATGCCCCTCGACGCGCTGTCGGTTATTTTGATGCGCAAAGACCCGCCGTTTGATATGGAGTTTATCTATCAAACCTACATTCTCGAACAGGCCGAGCGACACGGTACTTTGGTGGTCAACAAACCGCAATCATTGCGTGATGCCAACGAGAAGTTATTCACCGCGTGGTTTCCCCAGTGTTGTCCTCCGACACTGGTCAGCAGCAACCTGTCACAACTACGGACATTTCTGGTCGAGCAAGGCGACCTGATCGTCAAACCGCCGGACGGTATGGGCGGTTCACGGATTTTCCGAATTCGCCAAGATGACCCTAATATCGGGGTAATTTTAGAAACCCTGACTGCTCACGGCCAGCAGTTTATTATCGCCCAACGGTATATTCCCGAAATCAGAGCCGGTGATAAACGCATTCTGCTGATTGATGGCCAACCGATACCCTACGCCCTGGCACGCATGGCCGCCAGCGGGGAAACCCGAGCCAATTTGGCTGCCGGTGGTCGCGGTGTCGGCGTGGAGCTGAGTGACCGGGACCGGTGGATCTGTGAGCA
>SKOM01000254.1 GCA_007120095.1 Candidatus Competibacteraceae bacterium
ACCAGACCAATGCCTTGACGGGCAATTTGATAACTGGGCAGACCGAGCAGCCGTTTACCGGCAAATTCAACGTCACCGTCACTAGCCCGCAGCAAACCCATGATGGTTTTAACCGTGGTGGTTTTGCCCATGCCATTACGCCCCAGCAGGGTAACCACCTCACCGGCCGCAATCTGCAAATCCATACCCTGCAACACTAGGCCACTGCCATAACCGGCGTGTAAACCCTGCACATTTAGCATGATTCAAACATCCTGTTCACCTAGATAGGCCGTCCGCACCTGCTCATTGGCACGAATCGCCTGCGGCGTGTCACAGGCGATGGCCTGGCCATAAACCAGTACGGTAATCCGATCCGCCAGGGCAAAGACGGCGTCCATATCGTGCTCAACCAGCAAAATCGTATAGTCACCTTTCAGTGACCGGAGCAGGCTAATCAAGCGCTGACTGTCTTCACTGCCCATGCCAGCCATGGGTTCATCCAGCAGTAACAAACGCGGGTTGGTCGCCAGCGCCATCGCCAATTCAAGCTGGCGCTGTTCGCCGTGGGCCAGTTCGGCGGCGGGAATCTCGTCGCGCCCGGCCAAACCGAGTTTTTCCAGCCACAGACGTGCGGGTTCACGCAGGCGTGGATCACGGTGGGCATTGCGCCAGGCCCGCAGACTATGCCCTTGGTGTGCCTGCACAGCTAAAGCCACATTGTCCAGCGCGGTAAACTGCGGAAACAATGAAGTGATCTGATAAGAACGCGCTAAGCCCAGTTTAACTCGCCGCTGAATCGGCCAGTCGGTGATGGTGTGTCCTGCAAATACGATCTGACCGCTGTCAGGTCGCAACTCGCCGGCGATTTGGGCGACCGCTGTGGTTTTACCGGCACCATTAGGGCCAATTAAAGCATGCAGCTCGCCGGGAGCGATGTGCAAATTCAGATTATCGGTGGCGGTGACGGCCCCGAAATGCTTGCTCAGCCCTTCGACGTGTAACAGCGCTGCTGGCTCAGCCATCACGCGCTCCCCGCCCGGCCAGCAACCCGTACAGGCCGCGCCGGGCAAATAAGACCACCAGCAGCAATAACGGCCCCAGGACTAATTGCCAGTGTTCCGTGTACTGATTCAGCCATTCTTCTAACAGTAATAAGCTCATCGCCCCGAGTATCGGGCCGTATAAGGTGCCTAAACCGCCCAAAATCACCATGACCATCAGCTCACCGGATTGTGTCCAGTGCAACAGTGCCGGGCTGACGTAATGGCTGTGATTCATCAATAAGACCCCAGCCAGTCCGGCGCCTGCTCCGGCAATGGTTAACCAGACCAGGCGATACGGTAGCGGATTAATCCCTAACGCCCGCAGTCGGCGCTCGTTCTGCTTGCTGGCACGGATCACCATGCCCAGCCTTGAGTTGACCAGGCGCTGACATAAGCCGACAAACCCCACCAGCAAGCCTAAACAGAGATAATAGAAATGATAGCGATTATCCAGATCCAGATACGGAAAATCATTGCGCTGCCACAGGCTGATGCCGTCTTCACCCCCATAGGTGCTGAACGAGGTGAATAAGAAAAACAGCATCTGCGCCAGGGCCAGGGTGATCATAATGAAATACGCCCCACTGGTGCGCAGGCTGATCAACCCGAACACAGCGGCGGCTAAGGCGCTGATCAACACCGCCAGCGGCCAGACGATCAGGGCTTGATTACTGCCGGGCAGCAACCCAAAGAACAGGCTGAACTCCTGATAATGGAAGGCAAGAATACCGCCAACATAAGCACCTAAACCGAAAAAAGCCGCATGACCCAAACTGATCATACCGCCATAGCCAATCAATAAATCCAAACTGACGGCGGCCAAGGCATAAATCAGCATGCGACTGCTCAGACTCAGCAAGTACAAATCATTAGTCGCGGCGGCATAAATCGGCAACAGCAGCAGAATGGCCAGTCCGAGGAAGATAATTAGGGGTTTACGCGCCATGTTGGCCTTGTACGGGAAATAAACCTTGAGGACGGAACACTAAAATCAGCACCATGAGCAGATAAATGGTGATCGAGGCTAAAGAGCTGCCCGCAGCAGTCGCCGGTGCCGGTGGCAATACTAAGGCAAACAAGCCCGGCAGGAAAGCGCGACCGAGGGTGTCGGTCAACCCGACCAGCAAAGCGCCCAGCAATGCCCCGCGCACCGAACCGATACCGCCAATCACCACCACCACAAAGGTCAGAATCAGGATATTTTCCCCCATACCGACTTCGATGGCCAGGATCGGTCCGGCCAGCGCTCCGGCCAAACCGGCCAGCAAAGCGCCTAAGCCAAACACCAAGGTATACAGCAGTTTGATGTTTGCACCCAGCGCCCCCACCATCTCACGGTTACTGGCTCCGGCACGGATCAACATCCCCAGACGGGTGTGATTGATCAAGACATATAAACCCAGCGCCACCAGCGCCCCGACGGCAATAATCAGCAAACGATACACGGGATACGGCGCACCGGGGATGATTTCTATGGTACCGGCCAAGGCTGGTGGGATGTCTAAATAGAGGGGCGCACGCCCCCAGAGGATGCGGGTCAGTTCATTGACCGTGAAGATCACGGCAAATGTGGCCAGCACCTGGTCGAGGTGTTCGCGCTGGTATAACCGCCGAAACACACCCGCTTCCAATAACATGCCAGCCAGAGCGGTGACCAGCAAGGCGGCTAATACGCCGAGACTGAAGTGGCCGGTGGCGGCGGTTACCGTGGCCGCTGTATAAGCACCGATCATATACAACGAGCCGTGGGCCAGATTCAGCAGATGCATAATGCCGAATACCAGCGTCAGACCAGCGGCCAACAGAAACAGCATAAAGCCGAACTGCAGGCCGTTGAGGATTTGCTCTAGCAGTAATAGCACAGCAGCCGCTTACATCGAGCATTCAGCGGCGTAGGCGTCCACATGATCAGAGAAGATCTGACCGACAATCTGATTGGTCAAGCCACCGTTTTCTGCCCTCACGACTTGGCGAGCATAAATATGTTGAATGGGATGTTGATTGTTGCCGAAGCGAAATTCACCGCGTACTGAGGGAAAATCTGCGGCCAGCAGCGCCGTACGTAACGCATCGGCCCGGCTGATATCGCCGTTTACTGCGGCTAAGCCGCTGCCAATCAGTTGGGCGGCATCGTAACCTTGAGCAGCGTATAACGTCGGTGTCCGCCCGTAAGCCTCACGGAAGGCGGCCACAAACTCGGCATTGCCAGGGACATCGAGATCCCAATTCCACTGAGCACTGTTGATGACCCCTAGCGCCGCATCGCCCACCGCCGCCAGCAGACGTTCATCAAAGGAAAACCCTGGGCCATACAGCGGAATACGGTCTTTCAGACCGGCCTGGGCGTATTGTCTAACAAAATTAATCCCCATACCGCCGGGTTTGAAGAAAAACACCGATTCCGGATTGGCCGCACGGATGGCGGCTAATTCCGCTGCATAATCGTTTTGGTTGAGTTGGGTATAGACTTCAGCGACGATATCGCCCTGATAGAACCGCTTAAAACCGGCAAGCGCATCATGGCCGGCAGGGTAGTTAGGAGCCAGAATATAGGCATTGCGGTGCCCAACATCGGTCACGTACTGCCCCATCGCCTCGTGCAGATTATCATTTTGATACGCGGCATTGAAATAATTGGGGTGACAGCCGGAACCGGCCAGTTGTGACGGCGCGGCATTGGCACTGATATAAAACGCGCCGCCCCGTACCAAGCGTGGTACCACCGCCATAGCGACATTGGAGAAAATAATCCCGGTCATGATGCCAATGCCGTCGCGTTCGCGCATGCGCTCGGCAATCTGCACTCCGGTTTGCGGCCGCAAGCCGTCATCCTCGACGACAAGTTCTACAGGAATGCCACCTAATGTACCCTCACCCCGTTCAATCGCCAGACGAAACGCATCGCGAACGTCCTCGCCTAAATGGGAACCGGGACCGGACAGGGTGGTAATCAGACCGATTTTAACCGGCTCGGCAACCGCCATAACGCTGAGGCTGATCGCCAATAGCATGGCAGACAACACAATCTGTTTCATGAAACGTAGACTCCCCTCAAGTGAATATTCAGGTAGTGGTTATAAATCATTCAAGCGCCATCGGGCAATGGCATTAATTTCGTTCAGTACTTGTGCCCATTCCTGATCACACCCAGGCCGAGTGTTCATAAATGCCCCCAAATGTGGCGATAAACTGGGCGCGATCCATGCGGCTTGGGGTACAGCGTGCAAATCGAGCGCTCATGGGTCGGCCTGCACATACGGATGGCGGGCGTGCCAATGGCGGGCAATGTCCAGGCGCCGACACACCCAGACTCGGTCATGGGTTTCGACATAGTCGAGAAACCGCTGCAGGGCGCGCAACCGTCCGGGGCGACCGAGTAAACGACAGTGCATCCCTATGGAGAGCATTTTAGGGTACTCAAGCCCTTCGGCGTATAACACATCAAAACTGTCTTTGAGGTAAGTAAAAAACTGCTCCCCGGTATTAAACCCTTGAGGGGTGGCAAAGCGCATATCATTGGCATCCAGAGTATACGGCACAATAAGATGCGGCACCGTCGCACCGCTGCGAGTCTCAACCAACGTCCAGAAAGGCAGATCGTCGCCATAATAGTCGGCATCGTACAAAAAACCACCGTGTTCAACCACCAGCCGCCGAGTATTGGGGCTGTCGCGGCCGGTGTACCAGCCCAGCGGAGCGCTGCCGGTGAGGTACCGAATGGTGGCGACCGCTTGCTGTATATGCTGTCGCTCGGTGGTTTCGTCAACAGTCTGATAATGAATCCAGCGCCAGCCGTGGGCGGTAATTTCATGCCCGAGTTCGACCAGTGCGGCGCTTAACTCAGGATGGCGCTGCAAGGCCATGGCCACGCCGAATACCGTCAGCGGCAGGCCGCGCCGTTCAAACTCGCGTAAAATCCGCCATACCCCAACCCGTGAACCGTATTCGTAAATCGATTCCATGCTCATGTGGCGGTCGGGGTAGGCTTCTGCGCCGATAATTTCCGAGAGGAAACGCTCAGAGGCCGGATCATCGTGTAATACGCAGTTTTCTGCGCCTTCTTCGTAATTCAGCACAAATTGCAGGGCGATCCGCGCCTGACCAGGCCAGTCCGCCTGCGGTAGGTTGCGCCCATAGCCGATCAAATCGCGGGGATAGGTGACTGCACTCATCGCAGCAGAACTGTGCCGTCCGGCAATAGGGTAAAAGCCAGCCGATCAACGGCGCACAAGCCGAGTTGAGCGTGAATGGCCTTGGGAATCGTGGTCTGGCCCTTGCGGGTCAAAGTTGTTGCAGACACTATCTGCTCCTGATGACTTACTTTTTGCATTTTAGTTAAGGCAAAAGCTGCCACGCCAACCATTTTCTTGGTCAAGTCAGTATTTGTTAGCTGGCCACAACTTGACGCTTTGATGTCATGACGCCATACTGCCAGAGTATCACAACATTTTGAGAATGTCATGAGCGGGATATCGAAGCGTTCTACGGTTTATTTTGACCCTCAGTTACACGCTGCGCTGCGGCTTAAGGCCGCGCATACGCATCGTTCCTTATCAGATATCGTCAACGATGCTGTTCGTGCGGCATTGGCTGAGGATCAGGAAGATTTGGCGGTATTCGAGGAACGGGGTTCTGAACCCACAATGAGCTATGAGGACTTGCTGGACGATTTGAAGGCTCGTGGAAAACTATAAGCTTCTTTTCAAGAAATCTGTCTCTAAAGATTTTCACTCCATCCCAAACAAAGATATTATCCGTATTCTTCAGCGCATGGAGGCGTTGCAGGAGAATCCCCGCCCAGTCGGCAGTGAAAAGCTTTCAGGGCAAGAGCGCTACCGTGTCCGACAAGGTGTGTACCGAATCATATATGAAGTGATCGATGAGCTTCTTGTTGTAACCGTCGTGAAGGTTGGTCACCGAAAGCATGTCTACAAGCGCAACTAACCAAGCCATGCACCGGATGCCAAAACCTTCGCTGCGCTACAGCAATTCCCGCTATCATGTCAATCTATTGTTTGATTTGCGAATCTCATTGAGATTTTTCGTAACCTCATCCATATCCCAGCGTGATAACGGCGGCAGGATGTAGTGATCATCGGGGCGAACAGGGCCTTCGGTGTTGAAAAAACGCATAGCGGGGCTCCGATCAACGGCTGTGTTCAGCCAGATCCAATTCGTCGATTAAGCTGTGTAAAAACCTGCATTACGGTATCATTCAGCCGTATCTCTGCCTGAAAACTATCCGAACTATTGAGGATCTGCAATGGGGCAATTAACTACCCATGTACTTGACACGGCCACTGGCCGACCGGCGCAGGGTATACGTATCGAACTGTACCATATCACCACCCAGCGCCAGCGGCTGAAAAGCGTGACCACCAATGCAGACGGGCGGTGCGATAACCCCCTGTTGGCGGGTGACGAGTTTCAGATCGGGGTGTACGAGCTGGTATTTCAGGTCGGGGATTATTTCAACCGTCAGGGAGTTCGCTTGCCGGAACCGAAATTTCTCGATCAAGTGCCGATTCGTTTCGGCATCAGTAACGACAGCCATTATCATGTGCCGCTGCTGATTGCGCCGTATGGATTTTCAACGTATCGCGGAAGCTGAGTGACGCTCAATCCCGCTTTTCCAGCAAGGCCTGCATTCGAGCCAGTCGCTGTTGCAGGGCCTGGGTTTGTTCGTTAAGCAAAGCAATTTCGGCATGCAAACTCGCGTTTTCCTCCTGCACAGCGCTGGTGACGATTTTCTTTTCCTCCACGGCCTGTTGATCATGAATGCGCTGCATGGCGTCCACAATAATGGCGATGAATAAATTCAGCACGGTAAAGGTTGCGACCAAAATAAACGGCACGAAAAACGCCCATGCCCAAGGATGCTCTTCCATGACGGGTCGGGAGATACCCATCGACCAGCTTTCCAGGGTCATGATCTGGAATAGGGTGTACATCGATGCCCCCAGCGTACCAAACCATTCGGGATGCGACTCCCGGAACAGGCCATTGGCAATAATGGCGAAGACATAAAACACCAAGATCAACAGCCCCATGATAGAAGCAATACCGGGTATGGCGCGGAACAAGGCTTCGACGATGAAACGCAGTTTGGGCACCATGGACACCAGACGCAGTAAGCGCAACACCCGCAGTACCGAGAACGGCCCGGTGCCTGGCACGAGAGCAATGCCGACCACAAAGAAGTCAAAAATATTCCATGGATTACGCCAAAAACGCAGCCCATACGCTAATAATTTGGTCAGCAGCTCGATAACAAATACCGATAAAATCAGCCGGTCAAGTGTTTTCAGCCAAATCCCCGCCATATCCATGGCGCGTTCTGAAGTTTCCAATCCGAGGGTCAGCGCGTTCAGCAGAATCAGCGCAATAATTAACCGCTGGATGATTTGCGCCTCGACCAGATGGATTAATCGCTGCCGCCATTGAATCCGCTGTTCCATGATGGTTAAGTCACTCAGCCAGTTCAGAACGCACCACAGCCAGCACCGTGCGAGCGGCAACGGTCAGGATCACCACCGTGGTGAGCGCTGCCAGCACCATCAGCGCGGCATCTGCAGGCAGCTCCATCTGGGTGGCGAACTGGAAACTCGCTCCGGTAAAAGCCGCTAAAGGGAAGGTATAAGCCCACCACGACGGAAAAAAAGGCAGCCGCAAAAAACCGGGTATTTGGGGGATCAACAGCAGAAAGGTAAACAGGCCGATGCAATACAGCAGGTGCCCGGCAATGCCGACCTCACCGGTTAATGCAACCCACGACAGAAACGCCACCGCAGGCGGAGCCAGCATAACCGCCAAGGTAGGACGCATCGGCGGTTCCAGGGCCGGGCCGGTAATCAAACGGAAAAATACGGCGGTGATAAGAATACTCCAGAAAAACAGCCCCACGGCCATGAAAAACCAAGCGATCAGCAGATAGCCGGCCGGAGCCGCGACCAAGGGAACTAATACATTACCCACAGCAGGAATAAACCAGGCCGGATTCAGGCTGCCCAAGGGGCGTTCGGTTTCTAACCAAACGGTGACGATAATCACTGTCAACAACAAGTGCAGTGCGGCCCCCACCATCCATAAGCTTGCGCCTAGACTGGGTGAATACTGACCCAACAATAACCCTAGCAGCACCAGGCTGATCGAAATAGCCGGTAAAAAATTAATCCGCACCGGATGGCGCAGCTCAGCCATCACCCGCTCCGGATAGCGCAGCGCTTTGCATCCGTACAAGGGCACTAACAGCAGGAAGACCACCAAGGCGAGCACGGTGACCAGATTCGACATCACCGGCAACAGATCCCAGCGCTGCTCCACCGCATGCCACACGATGGCTAAGCCGCTCAGACCCATGACCGAGGCAAATAAGGGTAAGGGCAGATGATAACACCAGCTCTGTGGAGCAGACTCTGACACCGTTCGTTCCCTAGTCCACCGTCGGTGCGCCATAACGGCGGGTCAGGAAATCAGCCACATCCAGCATACGTGGATTGCTACCCGCCATGGAACCGGTGGTCAAGTACTGGCCGTTAATCACCACAGAGGGCGTACCGCGAATCTGGTAACGCTGGGTGAGTTGGTTCGCACGCCTGACCTTGGTTTCGACCGCAAAGGAGTTAAACGCACGATCAAACGCCTCGCGCTCCACACCCAGTTCGGCGAACAGGTCAGCCACCTGATCCACGTTGGTCAACCGCCGCCGTTGCACATGGAATGCATCGTAGAGGGCCGTATCGGCCTGGTCTTCGATATCCAGCTCCTGAGCGGCATAATACGCCCGAGCCATCAGTTCCATGTCACGGCGGCCAAACGTCACCGGTATGCGGATGAACTCGACATTATCAGGTTTAGTTTGCAACCATTCCTGGACAGCCGGTTTAAAATTAAAGCAATGGATGCAGTTATAAGCAAACAGCTCGACGACTTCTGGATGCTCACCAGAACCCGCCGGGTGAGCTTGCGGCAGACGTTGATAATGCGTGCCTTCCTGAAATAAGGCTTGGGCATGAGCAGACAGTGCCAAGGTGTTCAGTAGCAACACGCCTAATACCCATCGAGTTAAGCTATAGTTCATCATACTATTCTCCAGTCACGGGTTCTCTAAGTGCATGCGCCCGCTTTGACCGAGTCGCACAGTACGGGTTGCATCAAGGCCGTAAACCTTGGATAAACGAGGCCACCGCTTCGATTTGCTCGTCGCTGATATTGGTGGCGGAGCCACGCATCATGCCATTGATGTCATTGTGACGTTCCATGGTGCGGAACGCGTGCATTTGGGTGGCGGTGTACTCAGCATGTTGACCGGCCAGCCACGGAAAGTTGCCTGGCGCATTGACACGTCCGGCCGGGCCATGACAACCACTGCATGCGGGTACCCCGCGCACCGAATCACCACCCCGATAGATAGCCTCGCCTTGAGCGACTAAATCCGGATCGGCTTCACCAAACTGGAGGGTTTGTGAGGCATAAAAGGCGGCAAGATCGTTAATGTCTTCATCGCTTAAACCGGCGGCCATGCCACGCATAATGGCGTTGGCGCGCTCACCACTGCGAAATTCGCGCAACTGTTTAGCGAGGTAACCGGCATGTTGACCGGCGAGTTTTGGCCATTCGCCCATCATACTATTGCCATCCGCACCGTGGCAGGCGATACATGCGGTTGATTTAGCTTGACCCGCTTCGGGGTCACCAATAGCAACGGCGGAAGTACTGATAAGCAGGAATCCGCAAGCAGCGGCGAATGCAAGAAGGGTTTTCATGATTTTCACAAGCTCCTGTGAAGCCGTACATCAGAAGGAATGTCATAACACATTTTAAAGTCGTCGGTCGTCTAACTATTTCATCCTTGCAGTTCGATTCCCGTACAATCCCCAGACTTTCCCAGTCCGGAGGCCTTGGTACAGTGAGCCAACATCACTATCGTTCGACCCGCTTTTTGACCAGCGTCAGTGAACCAGGACAACTGCCGCTGGACACAGGCCGTGAAGTCGCTTTCGCCGGTCGCTCTAACGTCGGCAAATCCAGTGCCCTCAATGCCCTCACCGGGCAACGGCAACTGGCACGTATCAGCAAAACGCCTGGGCGCACCCAGATGCTGAACTACTTCGAGATTACCCCCGGCCATCATCTGGTCGATTTGCCGGGCTATGGCTATGCCAAAGTACCGGACGCAATCCGCCGCCGCTGGCAACAAGCCTTGGAGCATTATCTGCGTCAACGCCGGGCGCTGGTGGGCCTGATTCTGCTGGTTGATATTCGCCGCCAACTGACAGCACTTGATCACCAATTGCTGGACTGGAGCGCCTGGCGACCCCTGCCCGTGCATCTGCTGCTTACCAAAGCAGACAAACTTAACCGTGGCCCCGCCACAGCCAGCCTGTATAGTGTACGGGGTGAACTGGAAAAGCTCTACCCATTGGCCAGTGTCCAGTTGTTTTCGGCAACGACCGGCCAGGGACTCGACGGTCTGCACCAAAAACTGAATCAGTGGTTGTTGCAAGAGGGAATGCCCGATGTTCATGGGGAATTGCCGGATTGATATGCTGTTGCTCAATAGTGAATTTAACCGCATGAAGTCGCAGCCAGCCGTTGCAGGCGCACCTGCAAGGCTCGGCTGACCAGTTCACCAATACGACTGAGAAATACCGTTCCCGCGCCGGGATAGAAGCGCTCAGGATCACGGCTGCCAATGGCTAGCAGACCTCGCCATTCCTCAGCAACCAGCAAAGGAATAAGTGCAGCCGAAGCCACCTCAGGGGCGGCCTCGTCGAATAACCAGCGGCTTTGTTGCGAAGTAGGTCGCCCGCACCACGGGTGGTCGCGGTATAATACATCATGGCAAGCTTCCAAGGCTGCCGTGCTCAGACGGTCACGCTCGCTCAGCCCGCATTGTGGCCGAGTCAGTGACAATTTGAGTGCGGCAAAATCAGCATTAAATTCATCACGCAACATATTCTGCACACGGTGTAATAAATCATCCAATGCCTGGGTCTCAATGAGCACCAGATTCAAGTTTTGCATCCGTACGGCCAGGCCGTCGTTTTCCCGTGCGACCTGTACCAGTTCTTGCAGACGTTGCCGCAATTGCTGATTCTGATCTCGCATCAATTGCATTTGCCGCTCCAACAAGGACACGGCCGAACCACAAACATGCGGTACCCGTAGTGTTTGCAAAATATCCAGATGCCGCTCGAAAAAATCCGGATGAGCGAGCAAATAAGCCGCAATATGCTGTTCCCATTCCGGCCTATCGTCGGTATAACTCAACATGTCTCGATGACTCCTTCAAAAACCCGAATGGCTGGCCCGGTGAGGATCAATGGCGCTTTTTGATTGGCCGCTTGCCATTCGATGGATAATTCCCCGCCCGGCAATCTCACTTGTACCTGTGATTTTAACAGCCCCCAGCGTTGACCGACAGCAACAGCCGCACAAGCACCGCTACCACAGGCTAAGGTTTCCCCAACCCCGCGCTCAAATACACGCAGGCGGATCACGTCGGATTGTATGACCTGCATAAAGCCGACGTTAACCCCTTGAGGAAACTGCGGATGAGTGGCCAGTAGCGCCCCCACAGAAGCCACTTCAGCCTGTTCAAGCGCATCGACTAACACCACGGCATGCGGATTACCCAGCGATACGGCTCCAAAGGTGACTTCCCGCCCAGCGACATCGAGTGTATAGCGCAAAGCCTGTTCGGCGACTTGCAGCGGAATTTCTGTCGGTGACCAACGGGGCACTCCCTGCGAAACACTGATTTGGCCATCGTCCTGTATAAATAATTCCAGTACATCCTGTGCCGTGCGCACTCGCAGCGGGTTGCGGGTACTCAAACCTTGATCCTGGACAAAACGGGCAAAACACCGCGCTCCGTTGCCACATTGAGCCACTTCGCCACCGTCGGCGTTAAAAATCCGGTAGCGGAAATCCGCTTCGGTGGACTCGGCGGGTTCGATCAACAGCAATTGATCAAAGCCAATACCAAAATGCCGGTCCGCCCATTGGCGGATCGTTGATGCTGATAGTGCCACGGATTGGCGCACCCCATCGATGACCATAAAGTCATTACCCAAGCCGTGCATTTTGGTAAAGCGCAAATTCATGGCAGGCACCGCTCGCCGACGAATAAATCCGCCACGGTTTCACGTTCACGCACCAGATAGGTGCTTGCACCATCAACCATCACTTCGGCCGCTCTAGGCCGGCTATTGTAATTGGAACTCATCACAAAACCGTAGGCACCGGAAGAACGCACAGCCAATAGATCACCCGCTTCCAAAGCCAACAAACGGTCTTTACCGAGGAAATCCGCCGATTCACACACCGGGCCGACGATATCATAGTGCTGGGCAGGCGTTGAGCGGGGACGTACCGGTTCAATCGCCTGCCAAGCGGAGTACAATGCTGGACGCAATAAGTCATTCATCGCCGCATCGACGACAGCAAAGTTTTTAGCTTCACTGTGTTTGAGTAATTCTACCTGAGTGACCAGCATACCGGCATTACCGACAATCGCTCGACCCGGTTCGATGAGAATGTCGTAAGGTTGATCATGCAAACGGCTGAGCAAGGCCTGCGCCTGCACAGCAGGTTCGGGCGGCGTCTCGTCACGGTAGCGAATGCCTAAACCACCACCTAAATCCAGATGTGCAACAGCAATGCCCTCGGCCGCTAAGCGCGAGGCTAACTCCAGAACGCGCTCCAGGGCGGCAACAAACGGTTCAGTGCTCACCAATTGAGAACCAATATGACAGTCGATGCCGACGACCTGCAAATAGGGTGAAGCAGCCGCCTGACGATACAATGGCAGCGCCACATCGATAGGGATACCGAATTTATTGTCGCGTAAACCGGTGGCAATATAGGGGTGAGTTTGGGCATCCACATCGGGATTAACCCGCAAGGACACCGGCGCTTGCACCCCGTGTGTGCTTGCCAAGCGCTCAAGCAGCAGCAGCTCCGCCGCTGATTCCACATTAAAGCAATGGATGCCGACTTCCAGCGCCCGCTCAATTTCCGCCGCACGTTTCCCGACGCCGGAAAATAACACCTTGCCTGGATCACCACCGGCGGCCAGCACCCGCTCCAATTCACCGCCGGATACGATGTCAAACCCCGATCCCAGACGCGCCAGAATATTTAATACCGCTAAATTAGAGTTCGCTTTAACGGCATAGCAGATCAGATGCGGATGATCAGCAAAAGCCTGATCAAATGCCCGCCAATGCCGTTCAATAGTTGCTCGTGAATAAATATAACAGGGGGTACCGTACTCGGCGACGATGGAGGCCACGGGCTGCTGTTCTGCGTACAGTTCGCCACCATGGTAATTGAAATAATCCAAGCAGATTTACTCCTCTGCTGCTGCTGCTG
>SKOM01000016.1 GCA_007120095.1 Candidatus Competibacteraceae bacterium
GACGGCTGGTTTGAGCGCCTGGTGGCTGAAGCCGGTGCCGGAACCCATTATCGTTACCGCATCGACGGCGGAATGGAAGTGCCCGACCCGGCCGCCCGCTATCAGCCCGGTGAGGTGCATGATTCCAGTCTGGTAGTCGATCCCTCAAGCTATGCTTGGCAATATCCTGACTGGCGTGGGCGGCCGTGGCAGGAAACGGTGCTCTACGAGCTGCATGTGGGCAGTTTCACCCCCCAGGGCAGCTATGCCGGAGTCTGTGAGCGTTTAGATGAGCTGGTTGACTTAGGGATCACCGCCATAGAACTCATGCCGCTGGCGGCGTTTTCCGGCCAGCGCAACTGGGGTTATGACGGGGTGTTGCCGTTTGCCCCTGCGGCCTGCTACGGCACACCCGATGAGCTAAAACACTTGATTGATACCGCTCATGGCAAGGGCTTACAGGTGTTTCTGGATGTGGTCTATAATCACTTTGGCCCCGATGGCAATTATCTGCATGTCTATGCTCCGAGCTTTTTCACCGAACGGGTGCATACCCCCTGGGGCGTCGCCATTGATTTCGCTCGGCCCGAAGTGCGAGAGTTTTTTATTCACAACGCACTGTATTGGCTCCAGGAATACCGTTTCGACGGTTTGCGCCTCGATGCCGTTCATGCCATTTTTGACGATTCCCAGCCCCATATTCTCACTGAACTGGCCGAACGGGTGCGCCAGACCTGTGATGCGGATCGTCATGTGCATTTAGTGCTGGAAAACGATGCGAATCAGGCGCACTATCTGGATCGGCGTGCGGACAGCACCGTTCCTCACTACACTGCACAGTGGAATGACGATATCCACCACGCCCTGCATATATTAGCGACCGGGGAAAGCGGCGGCTATTACGCCGATTATGCCGACCGGCCGCAGGCGCATCTGGCCCGTTGTCTGACGGCCGGGTTTGCCTATCAAGGGGAGCCATCGGTTCATCGTGACGGTGAATTGCGTGGTCAACCGAGTGCCCATTTACCGGCACCCGCTTTTGTGGATTTTATCCAGAACCACGATCAGATCGGCAACCGCGCTTTTGGCGAGCGCCTGCATCATCTGGCGGAACCGGCGGTGGTTAAAGCCTTGGCAGCTGTGACCTTACTGGCCCCCGGTATTCCTTTGCTGTTCATGGGTGAAGAATGGGCGGCATCCACGCCGTTCCTGTTTTTCTGCGATTTTCACGATGAATTGGCCGATGCCGTGCGTGATGGTCGCCGCCGCGAATTTGCGCAGTTTCCCGAATTTCAGGATCCCGCCACTCGTGAGCGTATCCCTGATCCCAATGCCGAGCACACGTTTCATCAGTCGGTATTAAATTGGGCGGAGCGTCAGCAGTCTCCCCATGCTGAGTTTCTGGCGCATTATCGGGAGCTGCTGCAGTTACGCCAGCTTGAAATCGTGCCGCGTTTAGCGCATATGCCGGGTCATGCCGGGACGATTCATCCTTTTGCCGGGGCGCTGTGGGTGAGCTGGGTTTTGGGCGATGGCAGTACCCTGCATTTGATTGCTCGCTTAGATGCCGATGAACACGACAACGCAGCGCTGCAAGCACCGGGGCGTTTGCTGTACGCCACTGACCCGACAGCCCCGCAGGCGCTGGCCCAGGGACATTTGCCGCCTTGGAGCGTGCTATGGCTTTTGGAGGAGCGGGTGGTTTAAATCGTGGAAGGGGAGGGCATCAATCTAGACAGTCACCAGTGTTTCACACCTTAGCCGGAGCCGGAGCGCAGGTTTCAGCGACTTGTGGGTGATCGAGGGAGCAAACAACAGATGTAATCGTTCAGAACCCTCTCCCCCATTTATGGGGGAGAGGGAGCTTAAGGCGGGGGGGTGAACGCTTACCAACAGATAAGGCTACTGCACGTTGGTTTGGCGCAATGCTCCCGGCAACCATGGGGCGTCCAGCGGACTGCGACCGGGTACATTCTCGAACTGAAACTCCAGGGTGAACATCGCCCGCCAGGTGCTTTCACGGCCGCGGCCCCGGCGATCCGTCCAAGCATGTTCCGGTTGGATTTCGTAGAATAACCAAGGGCGCATAAAGGTGCTGCGAAAGCGAGCGTTAACATAGTATTCTTCAAGCTGATAATCGGGGCGGGTATCGCCGAACAGCCCGGTTTCCAGGCGTACCGCCCGTGAGCGGGTCATTTGGTGGAACAGAGTTAGACTGGAATCCCATTCCACGCCATTGCTGGTTTCCGAGAAAGTACCACCGCCGCTCCAGCGCAGCATAGTGTCCTGACTGAGCAAGCGTTCCCAATCGACCCGAGTGCGAGTGCCGACGCCATCATCGCGTTCCCAAAACAGGGTTTGCGTCCAGCGGACTTGGGTGTCTTCCGCCACTGGCCAAGTGTAGCGATAACGACCGGCGACAAATGGGGTAATCGGAAAGCGGGCGAGAAAACCGCCTTCAACACTGTACTGGCCAAATTCATCGTCACTGATAATATAGCGCAAACCCAATTGAGTGGTGGACAGACTGGCGTCCTCACGCCGCGAAGGCTCGCCGAATTCACCGCGGATATCTTCGTCGCGGCTGACCAGCAGTCGCAGCCGTTCAGAAAAACGCGGCAGCCGCACATTGGCAAATACCCGCGCTCGGTAGCGGGTACCTTCGCCCTCACCCCAGCGGATTTCATTACGCCAGCGAAAGAATGTGTAGACGGGGGTTTCCTCATCGGCGCGGGGATCGCCAAAAAAGCCGTCAAACCAGGCCGCCGGTTCGCATAAACGGCGGTTCATATACGCATGGGAACGATCCAGCCAGCTCTCCGGGCGACCCTCGGGATCGCGGCAGGATAGGGCGATCACATTGATAGGTTCAACCGCAAGCTCGGGTAGCGCAGCGTCCTGGTCATCGTCAGCTTGGGCTGTCACAGTGGCAAATACCACTAAAGCGGCAATCACAATAGGGCGGCGTATCATGGGCGGTGCTCGTCAATGTTTTGTTAGGTTGAAAGGTGGCATACTATAGCGGCAGTGGGGGGAAAAAAAATATGGGTTTAGCCGCACTAGAAAAAAATAAAGTTTGCCTACCAGATCAATATTGGATGCGTCTGGCCTTACAGTTGGCTCACCATGCGGCTGTCCACCGGGAAGTTCCGGTCGGCGCGCTGTTGATTGCTCCGCAGCGTCCGGTCGGACGACAGTTACTGGCTCAAGGCTGGAATCAACCGGTCAGCACCTGTGATCCCACGGCGCATGCGGAAATCGTCGCCCTGCGTCAGGCGGCTCGGGACGGTGGTAATTACCGTTTAATGGGCAGTACCTTATACGTCACCTTAGAACCTTGCGCCATGTGCGCCGGAGCGCTGGTGCAAGCGCGGGTAGCGCGGGTGGTGTATGGGGCGGGGGATTCACGTAACGGAGCCTGTGGCTCGGTGTTCGATGTGTTACGCAACCCCGGGTTAAATCATCAGGCGCAGATCACCGGTGGAGTATTGGCCGCAGAATGCGCCGAGCTGTTGCGACGGTTTTTTCGCGCTCGGCGCTGAGTGCTGGCATCGCTACTTGACTGTGATACAGGTGCAATGAGCCAATCCGGCGACCTTATGCGAGACGCTGCCCAGCAAAAAGCCGCTGACATCCCCGAGACCGCGACTGCCCATAACGATGGTATCGACTTGCAGTTTTTTGGCCTCCTCGATAATCGTCCGTGCCGGCGGCCCTCGCTTGATGCGGGTTTCAAGATGAGTGAAACCGCGATTGCGGGCATGGTTAGCCGCTGATTCAATGATTTCTGCCGCAAATTCGTGCAAGGCTTCGTCGGGGGTGTCCAGGTGCTGGTACGAGCGCACCAATGACAGCGAGCTTTCGATATAAGAGTGGTGCTTATAAACGCTCAGCAAAATCAACTCGGAGTCGAAATGGTTGGCCATATCGATGGCAAAATCCAAGGCGCGGATTGCGTTATCGGAACCATCAATGGCCACCAGCAGTTTTTTTAACATGGTTAGCCTCCGTATCAGTTAAATGCCAGGCCAGGCAGGAATAAGGCGATCTGCGGGAACAGAATCAGTAACACTGAGGCCAGCAGCAGCATGAAAATAAACGGCGGTGTGCCGCGGATGACATCCAGATACGGTCGTTTGAAAATAGCGATGGCCGTAAATATATCGCAACCAAACGGTGGGGTGGCCGAACCAATGGCCACCTGCAACACAATAACCGTACCGACCAGTACTGGATCGAGACCTACGCCCTGCACAATCGGGGCGAAAATCGGCACAAACACCAGGATCACCACAATCGGGTCAACAAACATACAGCCGATGAAAAACGCAATGGCAATCGCGATCAGTACGGTGGTCGGTCCGGCCACATCCAGTCCGAGTGCGCCGATGATTTCCTGGGGGATGCGGGCAAAGGAGATGGTCCATGAAAACGCGGCTCCTGCAGCGACCAGGATAAACACCACGGCGGTGATTAAACCCGTAGAGCGGGCAATCTCGATGAGCTCCCGTGGTTTGATCGAGCGGAAAATAATCACTTCCAGAATAACCGCATAGAGGACACACACCGACGCGGCTTCAGTGGGGCTGAAAATGCCGCCGTAGATCCCCCCGACCACGATGACCGGAAACCCCAGCGGCCAAAGCGCCCGCACAGTGGCGTGACCTCGTTGACGCCAGGTGGCTTTCTCTAAAGTAGGGATATCGTGATAACGGGCATAAAGGTATGAATACGTGCAAAACATCGCTAGGATTAATAAACCGGGGCCGATACCGGCTATGAATAACTCCGCAATTGAAGTGCCTGAGATCACGCCGTAGATAATCATGCCAATGGAAGGCGGAATCAGGAAGGCAATGTCACTGGCATTGATGGCCAACGCCATGGTGAAGGAATCTTTATAACCGGCCTTCAGCATCTTGGGCCGCAAGGGACTACCGATAGCGACGACCGTCGCCTGAGTCGAGCCGGATACGGCTCCAAACAGTGTGCAGGTAGTGGCTGTAGTGATGGCCAGCCCGCCGCGTACATGACCCACAAAGCGCATGACTAAATCCAGCAGGCGATTAGCCGAATGGCCTTTAGTGATAATATCAGCGGCGAGAATGAACATTGGCACCGCGATCAGTGCCGCCGGCTGGATGCCGCCAATCATCTGCTGGATAATAATCTCCGGACGCATTCCGCTAAAGAAAAAGAAAAATCCCAGCACTACAGCGGCAATTAACGGGATCATCATGGGAAAGCCCAGCAGCAGCAGGACGATCATGGTGGTTACCATTAAGGTGGTCATGGTACGTCCTCCGTTATAAGGACTTCGGTGGTTCGGGAGAATCAGCCTCCTCGTAGACATCCACCTGTTCCCAGGAGATGTACACATCGGGGGCAGTCAGATTGCGCACTACGGTGAGCCAATATTGGATGCCGGTGATCGCAAAACCCACGGGAATCCATAGATAGGTTAAATACAAAGGGACTTGCAGCGCCGGGGTGACCCGACCGAGTCGAGCGACCCGTTCTACATATAAATAGGAGTAATAAGCGAGTAAAAACATAAAGGCACCCGTGACAGCGGCGATCAGGATCATCAGGATCTTTTTGCCGCGATCTCCGAGCTGATCATAAAACGCCGACATACGGATATGTCGTCCTTTACGTGCCGCATAGCCCAGGCCCACAAAGGTGATCAACACAATCAAAAATCGATTGAGCTCCTCAGAGAAATACAGGCTCTGATTAAATACAAACCGCCCAACTACATTAGTAATTGAGTTAACCGCCATTAAAATCACCCCCCAAGCCAGCACAAAGGCTTCGAAGCGGGCGATACCCGCGTCGGCGATGTTCAACGAGCGAATGAATAGGTTAGATTTACGGGTCTCGCCCATGGGCAATAATCCTCTAACGGCGTCACAGTGGATTCAAGGGGCACACAGATCGATGCTATCACGATCCGGCTGCATATCGGGTCTGAAACCGAAGGGTTCGACGATGGCCCAGTGTTCATCGGAACCGATAAATTCGGCTAATTCAGCATCAAATGCATCGACCAAATCCTGGTCTTGGAGACGGAAGGCGAAAGCACCATAGCCGCGCACGAGCTGGCCGTCGAACTCGGGGAAAAACTGTTCGGTAGCGGCCAAATCGCTGTGTTCTTCAACCAGGTTAGCGGCAGTCAGAGCCGTCATGCCGATGGCGTCGATCTCGCCCGAGCGCAAGGCCTCGATAGCTGTGGGATAATCAGGGTAGAGCAGTGCTCGATGAGCCGGGGTGCCCGTAACCAACGCATAATTATATTGTACGGCACCCACCATCAAGCCCACTCGGACGGCTTCATTGTCAGCGATACTCCAGTAGTCATGGATTTCCAGGGGATTATCAGCATGAACGACAAAAGCTTCGCCAATCACATAGGTGGGATTGCTAAATGCGACTTCGCGGCAGCGTTCCGGGGTGATGAACATACCGGCCGCCACAATATCAAATTCATTGTTTTTCAATCCGCTGATTAAGGAGCCAAAGTCGGTGTTGACCCATTCAATAACATGATCAGGCGCAATGCGTTCCAGTACGACACGGGCGATTTCCGGCGCTTCGCCGGTAATTGTGCCTGTGGCATCGATATAACCAAACGGGGCTTCGTTGGCGATGGCCAGCATTAGGGGCTCGCCCTGCTGAAGACGTTCCAAGGTCTGGCCTTCAGCGAATGCCAGACCACTCGATAGACTGCTTAAACTGTACAAAATGCAAACGAAAAAAAAAGGAAATCCGGTGGTATGCGAACGTGGCGATGACATAGAATCCCCTCGGTAAAATAAGCTATGCCGAATAAAGCTAGCAGCGATGCGACAATAGAATGTCAGATTTAAAGCCATATTGCCGAAATAATATCGGCGCAACAGATGAATCGTTGGAAATCCATGACGTTATGAAACTTGACAGCTATGACCTGAATATTCTTCTGGCGCTACAGCGTGAAGGCCGAATGACCAAGCTCAAATTGGCCGAATTGATTAATCTCTCGCCAAGCGCTTGCTGGGAACGCCTGCTGCGTTTGGAACAAAGCGGGATTATTCGCGGTTATCATGCGGAGATTGATCTTGATCGTTTGGTTAAGACCATCACTGTGTTGGTCGAGCTGACCCTGAAGCATCATCGCGCTTACGATTTCAACCGCTTTGAGCAAGCGGTTCGTGCCCAGCCCTAAGTGGTGGAATGTCTCGCTACCGGTGGTGGTATCGACTATCTACTCAAAATAGTGACCCACGACATTGAGAGTTACCAGAGTTTAATGGATCGCTGGCTGGCGGACGACATCGGTATTGAGCGTTACTTTACCTATATTGTGACCAAACCTGTTAAGCAAGCGGCTGGTTTTCCTATTGATATCTTGCTCGATGCGGGTGCAGGTGACTCTGCGGTTCGCGATTAAGCCGAAATATTTTCGGTATATCCGCTGTATATTAGACAATCTTTCAGCCCATCGCTGCTAGGCTTAAAGGCCATGACGCCCTGTAGACACAGACTCGTCTATCAGAGCGGCTTTGCCACAGATTCCCATACCTAGGAGGCAATACGATGTTGAAACAATCGTCCACGCGTGTGCTAGGGTTATTACTCGGTGCTGGTTTATTAGCCGGAACTGCGCAGGCTGTAGAATGGAAATTTGCTATCGAGGAAATTTCCGGCAGCGTCCAAGATCGCTACGCTCAAGAGTTCAAGCGCCTGATCGAAGAAAAATCCGATGGCGCAATTACCGTTGCGGTTTACCCTTACGGCTCCTTAGGAACTTCAGCGGAACTCACCGAGTTGGTGCAAATCGGCGCGATACAATTGGCCAATGCCTCCCCCGGCCATCTGGGTTCATTAGTGCCCGAAGTGCAGGTGTTTTCCATCCCGTACCTGCTGTCAGAAAACAATGAAGTTAACAAACAAGTATTGACCGAAAGCGAAGTGATTTATGGCCCGATCGCAGATGCGCTGGAGCAGCGTGAACTGCGCCTGCTGACCATGTATCCCGAAGGGGATATGGTGTGGACGGCCAATAAGGAAATTCGTACCCCCGAAGATCTGGCCAATTTCAGAATGCGCACCATGGTATCACCGATGCTGGTTAGCGCTTATGAGGCGTTTGGTGCCAGTCCTACGCCCATGCCTTACGGTGAAGTCTATGGGGGCTTACAGTTAGGCTCGATTGATGGCCAGGTCAACCCCATCTTCGCGATTGAAGAAATGAAGTTCTACGAAGTCCAGGACTATATGATCTGGGCGGGGCAGCAACAGTTCACCACCACGGTGGTTGCTGGCAACGACTGGTATCATTTCATGCTGTCCGATGAAGAACGCGCCATGCTCGACGAGACCATCGCCGAGTTGGCCGACTTTATTTTTGAAGTTCAAGATGAATACAATCAAGAACGACTGGAAAAAATTCTTGCCGATAAGCCAGATATGCAGCTTATTGAGTTGACGGAAGAAGAGCGTGCCGTGTTCCGTGAGCGCAGTATGGCAGTACGCGATAAGTTCATCGATATGGTCGGCGAATCGGGTCGCGCCGTGCTCGAAGGTTTGCTGGCGGAATTCGAAGCCGCTGAGGCTGAACTCGGTGGTTGATCGACCATAACATCACCTGACTGACCGGGCTGTTATGGCCCGGTCTTTGTTTGGGCGGTGCTGTCTGGAGTGTTGCCGGGTATAGGCAGCGGACGCCCCAACAGGAACCCCTGAAGGTAATCAATCCCTATTTGCTGACACGATTGCCGGACCAACTGTGTCTCCACACACTCGGCTATTGTGGCAATACCCATGTCGTGGGCCAGGCGATTCATGACGTTGAGCAGTTGATAGCGCGGGGAGTCGGCATCAGCCAGTTCATTCAGCAGCGTATAATCAAATTTCAAATAATCGGGTGGAGCCTCAACGATTTCCAGCAAACGAGCCTGTCCTGCACCGAAATCGTCATAAGCCAAACGAATTTGCAACGCATTCAATTTCTGGCTTAGATCCTGAATCAACTTAGGACTGGTAATGGCGGCTTCGTGGATCTCCAGCACTAAAGGCAGTTGTGGATTCAGGTGACGGCAGTACTCAAGACTGACCAATAAGCGTTGAGTGTCGGCTAACTCTGTCGGGCAAATATTAAAAAAAATCGGTTGCCGGATGCCGCTGTGAGCCAATAAGCTCATACCCCGGTGCCGTAGCAGCTCGCTGAACTCAACGCTCAGCCCCAGCATATTGGCCAGTGCCATCAGTGGCTCTGGTGATATCGGCAGCTCCGGATGACACCCTCGGCCGAGCAGTTCATACGCGTACAGGCGGCCTTGAAAATCGGTAATCGGCTGAATCACTCCAGTGACCTGACCGTTTTGCAGTAATGTGCGAAAAGCGCCGCTTTGCAGCGGAAATTGATGGCTGAGTTGCGGCATACCTGACATCGTGCTGTCAGGCGAGGCGTCGGCAGAACAGGCCGAAACGGTTGGGGGCTGTTCTTCGGCGAGTCGAAATTCCAAATTGGCGAAATGTACGATGTCGCCATCTTTAACCGGGGTATTGTGGTCGAGACGTTGATGGTTGAGAAACGTTCCGTTGGTGCTGCCGCAGTCCGTTAGTATGAGTTGTCCTTCGACCAGGGTGAATTGGGCGTGTCGACGGGAGGTCATATTGGAGGTCAGAACGAGGCTACAGTCCGGAGCACGACCGACCGTGAACGGATAATCGTTTATTTGAGTGCGCTGTATACGACCCGTATAGCTTTCAAATGTTTCAAGAAACCAGCGTGATATCGTGTCGCTCATGGACAGGCATCCTAACTCACCAACATGGGCTGCAATATAAGCTATAGCGACCTTGAGTGCCATGATATAGTAAAGAGTGAACCAAGATAAATAGACTTGGCCAGAGGTGCTTAATTAAAATAATTGATAATATTAAGGAAGTTGCCATTTTAACACTAAGCGCTGGGTTATGTCGTGGCTGGTTTTTGATCGTCGATTATGAGGGTAAATTAATGAGTCTATTCAATCGCACCTTGTGTGGTGTTGTATTGATGCTGTTGGGCATGGCGCTAGCGCAGGCACAAACGCCGATCCGTTTCCAATTGGATTGGCGGTTTGAAGGTCCGAGCGCCTTGTTTTTATTAACGGCTGCTAAGGGGTATTTTGCCGAGGAAGGGCTGAATGTCACCATCGATTCCGGCAGCGGTTCTGCAGGAGCGATTAATCGGGTGGCTTCAGGAGCCTATGATATGGGCTTCGGGGATATCAATGCCCTGGTCGAATTCTTGGCTAATAATCCCGACGCCCCAGGTGTGCAAGCGGTGTACGTGGTCTATGACGGCACGCCGGCGTCGGTATTTACTCTGAGCGGCCGGGGTATTACGGAACCGGCCGATTTAAGCGGTAAAACCCTGGGTGCCCCCACTTTTGATACCGGCTATCGCGCTTGGCCGCTGTTTGCCGCCGTTAACGAGGTTGACCCTGACAGTGTGGTCTGGCAGGCCATGGACCCGGCCTTGCGCGAAACCATGTTGGTGCGCGGTGAGGTGGATGCCATTACCGGATTTTACTTCACCAGCCTGCTCAATCTCATCGCCCGCGGGGTGGCTGAAAACGACATTATCGTCATGCCGTATCCCGATTACGGGGTCAAGCTCTACGGCAATGCGATTGTCGCCAGTGATGCGTTTATCCAAGCCCATCCCGAGGCCATTGCAGGCTTTTTGCGCGCCTTTAGTCGTGGGCTAGCCGACGTTTTGGCTGATCCCGAAGTCGCTGTCGAGTCTGTGTATCAGCGTGATCCCCTGATTGATCGCACCGTAGAACTGCGCCGTTTGCAACTGGCGATTGAGGGGTCTATTGATACGCCCAGCGCGCGTGAACTCGGCGTGGGTGCTGTGGATATGCAGCGGCTGGCCGACTCGATTGAGCAAGTCGGCCTGGCGTTTGGTTTAGATGCCGCTATTTTGCCCAGTGCTGAACAGGTATTTAATGCCACCTTTTTACCGCCCATCGAGCAACGTCAGGTGTTTGCTGACTGACGGGGGCTGATCGTATGAGTGCAAGCCCCTCTGCAGTGGTGGGTCAGCCGTTCATTGATTTTGATCGCGTGGCCCTAGCCTACTCACCGAGCAGCGGTAATGCCATTGAAGATATTTCCCTGACCATCCACGAAGGCGAGTTCGTCGCCTTCGTGGGGCCTAGCGGCTGTGGCAAATCCACTTTCATGAAATTGTGTACCGGATTAAAACGCCCCACCGCAGGCACGGTGCACGTCGATGGGCAAGCGGTGACCGGACCGTTGAAAATTGTCGGTATGGCGTTTCAGAATGCCACGCTATTACCGTGGCGCACGACTCTGCATAATGTCCTGTTGCCACTGGAAATCGTCCAGCCCTACCGGTCGCGGTTTCGGCGCGAGAAAGCCGCGTTTGCCGAGCGCGCCCGTCAGTTACTGGCCAAGGTTGGCCTGAAAGGCTATGAGCATAAATACCCCTGGGAGCTGTCCGGAGGCATGCAGCAACGGGCCTCGATTTGTCGAGCCTTGGTGCATCAACCGCGGCTGTTAATGCTCGATGAGCCGTTTGCCGCCTTGGATGCGTTCACCCGTGAAGAGCTGTGGTGCATGTTGCGCGATATTTGGGCCGAACAGCGCTTCACCGTGGTGCTGGTCACTCATGATCTGCGTGAAGCGACGTTTTTAGCCGATACTGTTTACGTCATGAGTACCCACCCTGGGCGAATTTTAGAACAGCGCTCGATTGAGCTGCCGCGGCCCCGCGATTTGGAGATCACCTACACGGAAGAATTCATCGATCTGGTGCATCAGCTCCGCGCCCGTATTGGCCGGATTCGTAAGACGGAGACACCGCAATGAAACCGACCGCGTTGGAACGCTGGGCGCCGTGGCTGGCGGTGGTGGTGTTGCTGGTGGTGTGGGAAGCGATCTGTCGGGGTTTTCAGGTCTCGGAGTTCATTTTCCCGGCACCGACGGCCATCATGCAGGCCATGATTCAGTTTGCCGGGCCGATTCGTATGCATGCCTGGCAGACGTTTTGGACAACGATGATCGGTTTCGGCCTCGGCGTGCTGGTCGGTTTGCTGTTGGGGCTGATCATCGGTTCGTCGCGGTTTATGTACCGAGCCTGCTATCCGCTATTAGTCGGCTTTAATAGCATTCCCAAGGTCGCGTTCGTGCCGGTGCTGGTGGTGTGGTTTGGTATCGGCACCGTACCGGCGATTCTCACCGCGTTTCTGATTTGCTTCTTTCCGATTGTGGTGAATGTGGCGACGGGCCTGGCGACTTTGGAGCCAGAAATGGAAGATGTGCTGCGGGTTTTGGGAGCCAAGCGTTTGGATGTCTTGTTAAAAGTGGGGTTGCCGCGCTCGCTGCCATATTTTTTCGCCTCGTTGAAAGTGGCGATTACGCTGGCGTTTGTCGGCACCGTGGTGTCAGAAACCGTGGCCTCAAATTTGGGCATCGGCTATCTGATGATGTCGGCGGGGGCGTCAATGCGTATGCCCCTGGTGTTTGCCGGGCTGATTGTCATCAGTGTCATGGCCATGGCTATGTATGAATTATTTGCGTGGCTGGAGCGGCGCATGACCGGCTGGGCGCATCGTGGCCAGCAGGGTAGTGCATAGCCCATAAAAATCGCCCGGCGGTGGCTTTCGCTGCCGCTGGGTTTCAGTTATCATGCCGTGCTTGAAGTCTGCCAACGCCTAAATTCGGAGAGGTGCCAGAGTGGTCGAATGGGGCAGACTCGAAATCTGTTGACCTGCCTCGCAGGTCCGTGGGTTCGAATCACACCCTCTCCGCCAATTCAATGATTTGCCAGCCCTAGAAAAACCATAAGTGCACTGACTACAGCGTAATAGTGTCCTTGCTAGGCGATTCCTGCAAAGGTCAAACATCACTTTCAATTCTGCAACTCCGGCAGGTTGTGATACAGCGCCAGCGCCTCTGGGTTGGCCAGGGCCTCTTGATTTTTCACCACCCGGCCATGAACGACATCACGCACGGCTAACTCGACGATTTTCCCCGACTTAGTGCGCGGAATATCGGTGACTTGCACCACTTTCGCCGGGACATGGCGCGGGGTGGTATGGGCACGGATCTGGTGTTTAATCTGATCAATCAGCGCCTGATCGAGGGTGAGTCCCTCTCGCAGTCGCACGAACAACACCACGCGCACATCGTTACGCCAGTCCTGACCGATAACCAGGGATTCCAGTACCGCGTCGATCTGCTCCACTTGGCGGTAAATTTCCGCCGTGCCGATGCGAACCCCGCCGGGATTGAGCACCGCATCACTGCGGCCGTAAATCACCAGGCCATCATGCTCAGTCAGTGCCACATAATCGCCGTGACACCACACGCCGGGGAAGCGGGCAAAATAGGCCTTATGGTATTTCGTACC
>SKOM01000262.1 GCA_007120095.1 Candidatus Competibacteraceae bacterium
CCGAGCAGAAAATCAATATTCAGACTGCGCTCATGAGCTTCATCCACAATCAGCGTCTGATAGCGGCGTAAGCGCTGATCACCTTGGGTTTCGGCTAATAAAATCCCGTCGGTCATCAGCTTGATGCGGGTATTGGCACCAATGCGATCACTGAACCGGACTTTATAGCCGACCTGCTCGCCCACGCGCCCATGCAGTTCTGAGGCAATCCGTGCCGCTACGGAACGTGCGGCAATCCGGCGCTGCTGGGTATGGCCGATCAGCCCCTGTTCGCCGAGTCCCAATTGCCAGCACAGTTTCGGCAATTGAGTGGTTTTACCCGAACCGGTCTCACCGCAGACCACCACCACCTGCTGGGCGCGTAAGGCGGCGATAATCGGTTCATGATGCTGATTGATCGGCAGACTGTCGTCAAATTCGAGGTGCGGCAAGGTGTGAAAGGAATCCGCCAAAATGCTTACGCCTCGCTTGCGAATAGAGGGTAAGTATACCGAAACCTGACCAGACTGCCGACCTCAGCCGTCGCTAAACTTGCCGCACCCGTCGCTTGTTGTTACATTCTCCCCATAACAACACTCACCACTCTGCCCCAAGCTTGCTCGGAGCATCATTCAGAGGTTAAACATGAAGGTTATGGTTCCCATTAAGCGGGTGATCGACTATAACGTCAATATCCGCGTCAAAACTGATGGTTCCGGCGTTGAAACCGCCAATGTCAAAATGTCGATGAATCCATTCGACGAAATTGCCGTTGAACAGGCGATTCGACTCAAAGAGGCCGGTCAGGCTGAAGACATCATCGCCGTGTCCATCGGTGTGGCCAAATGCCAGGAAACCCTGCGCACCGCCTTGGCCATGGGAGCGGATCGGGCGATCCTGGTACAGACCGAGACCCCAACCGAGCCACTGGCCGTAGCAAAACTATTAAAAGCACTGGTCGCTCAAGAACAACCGCAGTTAGTGATTCTCGGCAAACAGGCGATTGACGATGATTGCAACCAGACCGGGCAAATGTTGGCCGCACTGCTCGGTTGGGCACAGGGCACTTTCATCTCGGCACTGAACCTGGACGGCCAGACCCTGGAAGTCACCCGCGAGGTTGACGGCGGTTTAGAAACACTGCGGCTGCCAGCGCCTGCCGTGCTGACGGTGGATTTACGCCTCAATCAACCCCGCTATGCTTCGCTGCCCAATATCATGAAAGCCAAAAGAAAACCACTAACAACCCTCACCCCTGACGATCTAGGAGTCGATATCAGTCCGCGTTTAACCACCCTGAAAGTCGCCGAGCCCCCTCAGCGGCAGGCTGGAATTAAGGTCAGCTCCGTCGCTGAACTGGTGGACAAGCTGCGTAACGAGGCTAAAGTCATCTCATGAGCATTCTAGTCATTGCCGAACACGATAACAGCCAACTGCTGGGATCGACCTTCAATACCCTGGGTGCGGCCCGGCAAATCGGCGGCGAGATCACGCTGCTGGTTGCTGGCCACAACTGCGGCGCAGTGGCTGAGGCTGCTGCCCAGATCGCCGGGGTCGACAAAGTACTGTTGGCGGATCAACCCGCCTTTAAACACCCCGTCGCTGAAAATCTCGCTTCGTTACTGGTGTCTTTAGCCACACACTACAGCCATGTACTTGCCCCGGCGACAACCTTTGGCAAAAATCTGCTACCGCGTGTAGCCGCCCTGCTCGATGTCCAGCAGATTTCCGACATCAGTGCGGTCATTTCCGCTGACACCTTTGAACGGCCCATTTATGCCGGCAATGCTTTAGCAACCGTACAATCCAGCGATCCGATCAAACTCATCACCGTGCGCACCACCAAATTCGATGCAGTGGCCAGCAGTGGGGGGCATGCGGCCATCGAATCAATCGACGGCGGCAGTAATGCCGGTTTGTCTCAGTTTATCGGCATCGATAAAGTCGAGAGCGCGCGTCCGGAACTGGGTGCGGCCCGGATGGTGGTGGCCGGGGGACGGGGTATGCAATCAGCCGAAAATTTTAAACTACTGGAAATTTTGGCCGATAAACTCAATGCCGCCCTCGGTGCTTCACGGGCGGCTGTCGATGCCGGTTTTATTCCCAACGACTGCCAAGTCGGCCAAACCGGTAAAGTCGTCGCTCCGGATGTGTATTTCGCCATTGGCATTTCCGGCGCGATTCAACATATTGCCGGTATGAAGGACAGCAAGCTGATTGTAGCCATTAACAAAGACGAAGAGGCACCGATTTTTCAATTCGCTGATTACGGTTTGGTCGCCGACGCCCTCCAAGCCTTGCCCGAACTTATCGCCGCCCTGGATCAATAAATCATGAGCGACAGCGTTAAATATCTGCTCGATGAGCACGACTTACCCCGGCATTGGTACAATATTGCCGCTGATTTACCCCAGCCCCTGCCTGCGGTGCTGCATCCCGGCACCCAACAGCCGATTGGTCCGGAGGATTTAGCGCCATTGTTTCCTATGGCGGTCATTGAGCAAGAAGTCAGCACTGAACGCGAGATCGAAATTCCCCAACCTGTGCGCGACCTTTACCGCCAATGGCGACCCGCACCGTTGTACCGCGCCCGCCGTTTGGAACGGGCCTTGGACACACCGGCGCATATTTACTACAAATACGAAGGGGTTAGCCCCACCGGCAGCCATAAACCGAATACCGCAGTCGCCCAGGCTTTTTACGCTCGTGAGGAAGGGGTTAAACGTCTGACCACAGAAACAGGTGCCGGCCAATGGGGGTCTTCATTAGCACTGGCCGGGGCGTTTTTTGGCCTGGACATCGAAGTGTTTATGGTCAAGGTCAGCTTCCAGCAAAAACCTTATCGCCGCGCCTATATGGAGAGCTTCGGCGCGGCCTGTATTGCCAGCCCCTCGGAACTGACCCATGCTGGACGCAGTATTCTGGCCGAGCATCCCGACAGCACCGGCAGTCTAGGCATTGCTATCTCCGAAGCAGTAGAACGCGCGGTACAGCGCGATGACACCAAATACGCCCTGGGCAGTGTGCTCAATCATGTCTTGCTGCATCAGACTGTGATTGGCCTGGAGACGCACAAGCAAATGGAACTGGCCGGTGAAGGGCCTGATATCTTGATCGGCTGCACCGGTGGCGGCAGTAATTTCGCCGGGATTGCCTTCCCGTTTATCGGCGCTAAACTGCGCGGCGGTTCTGGCCCGAGAATTATCGCCGTGGAGCCTTCCAATTGCCCGACGCTGACCAAAGGCCGTTATGCCTATGACTTCGGAGATACCGCGCATCTGACCCCGTTGGTCAAAATGCACACCTTAGGCTCAACCTTTGTACCACCCGGTTTTCATGCTGGCGGACTGCGCTATCATGGTATGGCACCGCTGATCAGCCACCTCGCCCAACTCGGTGAGTTAGAAGCGCGATCTTACGGCCAGCTTGAGTGCTTTGCCGCTGGGATTGAGTTTGCCAAAGCCGAGGGCATTTTACCGGCTCCTGAGGCTAATCATGCCGTAAAAGCGGCGATTGATGAGGCCTTGCAGTGTCGCGTTACAGGTACCCGGCGAACCATTCTGTTCAATCTATGCGGGCACGGCAATTTTGATATGCAGGCGTATATGGATTATGCCGCCGGGAATCTGCAAGATCAGCAGTATGATCAAGCGGAACTCGCCATGGCGCTGTCAGGTTTGCCCTCGGTCGCCTGATAAACAGTACTGGCAATTCCAGCACCCGCAGCTAAGCTTACTTGAGACTTTTACCAGCATTGAGGACACCGGCATGACTGTTGCCAAAGCACTTGTGGTTGACGACTCCAGGGTTGCTCACCTGACTCTGCGCAAATTATTAATGGAACGCTCGATAGAAGTAGACTGGGTTGGATCGGGCGAAGACAGCCTTGACTACCTCAAGCATCAAACCCCGGACGTGGTGTTTATGGACATCATGATGCCGGGCATGGACGGTTTTGAGACCCTGCAAGCTTTAAGCAATGATTCGGGCATTACTCCACCTCAAGTCGTGATGTGCTCAGCCAACGCCACCTCAGAAGATCGTCTACTGGCCGAACAACATGGTGCTGTAGCTTTTCTGACCAAGCCTTATACTGGGGCAGAATTGGATAAGCTGTTAGAAGATCTGGCAGCGGCGCCCCCCAGCGCCCCAGCAACATCTGTCGCTCAAGATGATGATGATCTCCAGGCGGCCTTATCACGCTACGAAACACCGTCAACGGGAGAAGAGCGCACCTTTGAACGCCCACCCGAACCGCAAACGCCAAGTAAGTCAATACCCCGCCCTGCTACGCAGCATGAACCAGCGACTACCGACGGTCAATTCCTGGAGCGAGCTGATCTTGAATCGTTAATCCATGAAATCGCCGAATCGGTGAATCGCAAGAATGCCGAGGTAACACTGCATGCTGCCCGTCAAGCCAGCACCCGAGCAGCAGAAAGCGCCGCTCGGAAACTGATCGAAGAGCGGGTGCCCCGCCAGACTGAACCACCCGTTACTGCAGTCGAAATCCGGGAGCTACGCGAGGACTTGAGCCAAACTCTGGCTCAGCAATTACAAGCTCAGCTTGAGCAGCAAATCCAACCGCAGGTCGAGACTGCCGTTCAGGCCAGCATTGGCGCTGCCGTTGAACAAGCCCTAGAGCACACATTGGCTAGTGAACGTTTCGCTCAGCAGCTCGACCAGCGCATCAGAACCACCGCACTCGCTGCCGCTGAGGGGCAGTCGCGTGATATTGCCAATAAGGTGATGCGCGATATGCTGGCCGAGCAGCCCATCGACAGCGATGATAGCTCATCCGGCGCGGCACTGGCGGTCGGCGGCCTGGCGCTGGTAATCGCTATAGCCGCTCTCGGTGTGGCGGTTGCCAACTGGCTGGGGATTATTTGATGGCGGCCTTCAGGGCGGATCACTCGCCCTGAAGGCTGGAAGTATCAGCGCGGTTGGCGATAGCGCACATAATCCAGAGCGGGCGGTAAACTGGCGTAATACGCGGCCAGATCGGCAATATCGCGATCACTTAAACCACCTGCGATACCGACCATAATCGCCTGTCGGCGACTGCCATCACGATATTCATGCAAGGTATGCGCTAAATAGTTTTCATGCTGCCCGGCGAGCACCGGATAAGCAGGCAATAGCGGCGTTTTACCGTCCACACCGTGACAACCGGCACAGCCCGTACGCTGAGCAGTTTCACGCCCAGCACTGACATTACCGCGCACCGGGGGTGATTGAGGCCGGGTATCGACTTGAGTCAGATAGGCCACGAGATCGGCAATTTGCGTATCACCGAGATCCGCCACATTGGCCAGCATGGTGGGGTGGTCACGCTCACCGGAGCGGTACGCTTCCAGTGCCACCTTAATATATTCACCCGTCTGTCCGCCTAAGCGCGGCACATGATAGGTGGGGTAAACATGCGTTTTACCGGGGGATGAATGACACCCCGCGCAGGTCGAAAACACAAATTGTCCGGCCTGGGGATCACCGGCTGCCATAGCCGGATTAAGTAATAAGCAGCACACCCCAACAACGGATAGTTTTGCGAGTATTCGGATCAGCATAGCGAGGTAGCTCCTGTCAGTTAATAGTTTTTAGAAGATTACAGCACGTCATCAATTTTATAACCTGTTTGTCATACTGACTCCAGCAAAGCGCGATACCCTGCACGGTAGTCCGGATAGATCGGCGTCCAGCCGCTGGTACGCAGGAGCCGGTTGCTACAGCGTTTGTTGCTCCGCGCCCGGTTGCGGTCCCGATCGCTCTCTGCGGTGGGCGTTGGCGGCGGGCAACCCAATGCACCAGCCAACCAGGCGAGCACCTCACATTGTAACGCTGGATGGTCATCCACACCCAGATAAACTGGCGCTGGTTCGGATAAACCCAGTACATGTTGCAACACGCGGGCACAGTCGTCACGGTGAATGCGGTTAGTGTACAAGCCCGGCTCGCAGCATGCCGGGCCGCTTTGCACTTTACGGATTAAATAGGTTCGACCGGGACCGTAAATCCCGGCGAAACGTACCACCGCAGCCGAATACCCGGATTGTAATATGTATTGCTCACCAGTGCGCAGACTTTCGGGGGCAAAACCCCGGGCTTGAGCGGGTGATTCTTCATCCACCCACTCACCGGCTGTTTGGTCATAGACCGAGCTACTGGATACAAAGATCAACCGCTGCACCGGCTCAGCGCGTTGCGCCAACAGCGCCAGCAGATGACGCACCCCATCGACATAGGCCATGTGGTAGTTTTCGGGGGTGTAGCCACCCGCCGCCGCAGCATATACCACTTGGTCGATGCCGCCGGGCAATACCGTCAAGGATTCCGGACGGCTTAAATCCGCCGCCAGCGGCCGGATAGTATCCGGTAATGTGCCGGGGTTGCGTTTTAATCCCCAGACCTCATGCCCTTCAGCCGCAAGCCTGACACCCAAAGCGGTGCCCACATCACCACAACCAGCGATTACAATACGTGTCATATTTCCCACTTTTTTGATCGGTCATTGAACACTACTTTATCGCCTCAAGCCTTCAGTCGCCAAGTCTTAGATTGGTTTGACCGCCACGGTCGTCACCATCTGCCTTGGCAAACCGACCCCACACCCTATCGGGTTTGGGTGTCAGAAGTCATGTTACAACAGACTCAAGTTACCACAGTTGTTCCGTATTATCAGCGTTTCATGGCACAATTTCCCGGTATTATTGATCTGGCCAATGCGCCGCTGGATCAGGTGCTGGCTTTATGGTCGGGTCTGGGTTACTATGCGCGCGCCCGCAACCTGCATCGAACCGCCGGTATCGTGCGTGATCAGTATGGCGGCCAGTTACCCAGCGACATCGACTCATTATCTGCTTTGCCCGGTATCGGCCGCTCCACTGCCGGAGCGATCTTAGCCCTAAGCTTGGGACAGCGGCAGGCGATTCTCGATGGCAATGTCAAACGGGTATTGGCCCGCTTTCATGCGGTGGAGGGCTGGCCGGGTCGTAGCGCCGTCACTCGCCAACTGTGGCAACTGGCCGAACAGTATACCCCGACGCAAAGATTCGCCGCTTATACCCAGGCGATGATGGATTTAGGTGCCATGGTGTGTACTCGCCGCCGCCCGCAGTGTCATGCTTGCCCGCTGGCGGAGCAGTGTGAGGCTCATGCCCAAGGCCGTGAACACGCTTATCCCGCTCCGAAACCTCGCCGCGAAAAACCGATACGTTATATACGGATGCTGTTACTGTGTTCACCACAACACCAGGTCTTATTGGAGCAGCGCCCACCTTCTGGTGTGTGGGGAGGCTTATGGAGTTTTCCGGAATGCCCTATGGATGCGGATATTCCCACTTGGTGCCGGGAGCATTATGGCGTGGCGGTACAGGATTACCAGACCTGGGCAACGCTGCGGCATACCTTGAGTCATTTCCATTTAGAGATCAACCCGGTGTATATTGCTGCCCAGCCGCTGGCGGATCGGGTCATGGCCTCTGATCGTCAAGTCTGGTATAACATGGATCAACCGGATGCTCGTGGCCTGGCCGCTCCCGTCCAACGCTTGCTAACCACTTTAGCTCATAATTTGCGAGGATTAACATGACTCGAATGGTACAGTGCATTAAGCTCGGCACCGAAGCCGAGGGGTTACCACGTCCGCCCTACCCCGGTGCGTTGGGTCAACGCATTTTTGAAAACGTCTCCAAACAGGCCTGGCAGCAGTGGCTGAACCACCAGACCATGTTGATCAATGAATATCGACTCACTCCCATTGAACCCAAGAATCGTAAATTCCTGGAAGAACAGATGGAGCGCTTCTTTTTCGGCGGCGATATCGCCAAGCCAGAGGGCTATGTGCCACCGAAAACTTAACGCTGCTATTGACGATCGCATTATAAATCGGTTTAATACCTGTCTAACCTCAGCGGCCAGGTAGCTCAGTTGGTAGAGCAGGGGACTGAAAATCCCCGTGTCGGCAGTTCGATTCTGTCCCTGGCCACCATAAAATCAAATAGTTGTGCTGGTTTTTTCGGTAGCCTATTTTCTGGTTTTCCACTCTGGGAAGCACATTCAGTCGTTTTTTATTGGCTGATTGCTATTGCAGATTACTTGATCCCAGATATTCACACCACGGCTCACCCCATACAAACATTTCACTGCTTGAGCAGTCGGACTTTACCGTCAGCAAAAAAGCCCAGTCTATTTCGCCCCCCGTCCTTGGCGGCGTACAGTGCCTTGTCGGCTGCAATCATGAGCGCTTCAGGATCAGACATCTCCGCTTCGCGCGCCGCAATACCAATACTGACCGTGATCTTGATGACCTTGCTGCCAATATCTATTGTTGCATGCTCTATATGACGGCGCAGCCGCTCAGCCGCCACCACCGCTTCACGCAGATTTAAGCGCGTGCTGATCAACAAAAACTCTTCGCCACCGATTCTGGCAATAGTCTCGTCGCGGCGCACGGCCTGCTTCAATACGGCGGCTGTGGCGTGCAAGACCTGATCACCCACCGCGTGACCGTAGCAGTCATTGATGCTTTTGAAATGATCAATGTCCATAATCAGCAAGGCACAGGGAGCTTGGGATCTCAAGCTGTGACTCCATGCCTGATCCAGCGCATCTATGGCCGCACGCCGATTAGGCAGTTCGGTAAGCTGGTCAGTCAGGGCCAGCACCTCCTGCTGACGATGGGACAAGGCCAGTTCCTTGGCGATGTGATGCAGATCTTTACGGTCGCTGTGCCAACCCTCATGCTGCGCCAGCATGCGTAGCGCCGGTTTGAGCCTAGGTTCGAGGCGCTCAACCGGGAGATCGGCGACAATCACATCGTCAGCGCCAATGTCGTAAGCATAGGCTTCAAATTCGGTATCCGCTGATGTCTCGACCGCGAAGATATAACTGGCATCGCCAATTTCGGAGTGCCGAGCTGCGCGGATAAACGAGTCATATGGTGGCGACACAAAAAATACGTTGACCTGGTGCTCCATCGCCAGGCGCAGGGCTTGCTTGGAGTCGTCGCAGCGTTCGGCCCGGATATTGAGCGCAGCGAGCGATGCTGTGATAGACGCGGCGCAATTGAGATCGGCAATGACTACCGCACGCAACATCTGGGTGGATCCGCAGGATTGTTCATCCTGACCGGCAGACGTCCGTTGCGATTGTTGGTGGTTGGGCGCTGAGTGAACCGATAACTGTAGCAGTTTTGACCACTCCCGCCATTCTGCAAGCGCGTCATTGGAGATACGCTCGATTTCGCCCTCGGCAAGACCCAGTCGGGCGCTGATCGAGTCCAAGACCGCCGTATCTGCTTCGATAGCGTCACCGCCGTGAACGGCAGCCTCAGACAGACGATACGCCAAGTGCAGAAGAAGGACAAGTTTTTGGGGCCGGGCATTGCGGTCGAAACCAGACCGTTCGGGGGCTTCGTGGTAACGTGCCGGCTCGGCCAGAGCGTTTGGTACGCAGAAATCCAGCATCATGGCCTCGGACAGTTCATTGTGGTCAACACTGAATTTTTGCTTTTCCAGTGCGGTCAGGTCCGGAGGGTTCATAGCCAGCAGATCCGAGTAGGCTTCCGGATAGACGCAGGCGAGTCCCAGCACGCCGATCCGCGCCAACAGTCCGCAGGCAAACAGATCTTGGGGCGGAGCGAGCTGGGTAGCTTCGCCCAGGCCACGGGACAACACCGCCATCAGCAGGCACCGAGACCAGTATTGCTGGTGATCGAAAGCCGGACAGTTGTGGATGTCATCCTTGTTGATCAATGAAAAGGCCACCGCGAGCTGACCGACGGTCTGCATCCCAACCCTCATGATGGCTGCAGGCACGGAGGCCACGGGCCGGTGGCTGAAGGCGGCCGAATTGGCCAGTTTTAGAACCCGACCGCTGAGCGCGGGATCGGTCTGAACCAGTTGGCTCAGTTGGTAAAAGGTCGTACGACTGTCTTCCCAGGCCTCCATGATCGCTAACGCCACACCATCCGGCGTCGGCAAGCGTTCACTTGCCGAATCAAGCAGCAGCTTCGCGCCGGTGGCGCGTTCGTCGGTCGCGCCTGCCCGCGGGGTGTCCTTCATGTACCCGTCCGGTCTGACGTGCTCAGCCATTTTGCTGTCCAGTATTGACTATCAACAGGATACATGCCGCTGTATTCAGCCTGCAATAGCGCTGGGATGGGGTTCAGGTGATCACTTTTGGCTTATCTATCAGCACGAGTGTTCGACTGCATCGGTTCACTCTAAGCGCCACCCCACATAAAAGGTTACACTTAGATGACAAGATAGCAACATTTACAATAAATTAGAAGGTCGGCCAATGTCAAGGTCGGCCCACAAGCCAGTAAGACAACTGGGCCGAAGGTGAGGTTTTCGACTGCTCCAGCAAAACAAGAGGGGGATCTGAAGTGTGTTTGAAGTTGGCTCCCCGGGACGGGCTCGAACCGCCGACCCAGTGATTAACAGTCACTTGCTCTACCGACTGAGCTACCGGGGAATATTTAGAACATGTAATGGTAAAATGTCATTACACGGCTGTCAAGAGTTCAATAAGCGTACAATCCGCCGCAGGGCTTCACCAAGGGTAGCCAAGTCGGTGGCAAACGACAAGCGCAAACACCCTGGCACACCAAAAGCGGAACCCGGCACCAAGGCCACTTCGGCATGATCCAACACATACCCCGCCAGCGCCACATCGTCAGCAACTCCCGATAAGCGCTGAATCACTGCTTGACAGTCTGGAAACGCATAAAACGTACCATCGCCGGGCGCAATCCGAACCCCGGGAATTGCTGCCAGTTGCTCGATCACCAGGTCATGGCGTTGCCGATAGGCCGAGCGCATGGTCGCCACACAGCGCTGATCGCCGGTTAAGGCCGCTACTGCTGCGGCCTGCGATACAGAGCAGGCCCCGGACGTACTTTGCGACTGCACCTTACTCATGGCCTGAATCAAAACCTCAGGGCCAGCACAGTAACCAATCCGCCAGCCGGTCATGGCATAGGCTTTGGACACGCCATGCAAAATCACCGTGCGCTCACGGAGCTGCGGGCATACCATCGCAATATTGCTGAATGGCTCCTCCGCCCAATACATGGCCTCATACATATCGTCACTACCAATAACTACCTGGGGATACCCTTGCAGCACTTCCCCCAGCGCGGCCAGCTCACTGCGCGAATAGGCCATGCCTGCCGGATTGGACGGACTGTTGAGAAACAGCAGGCGGGTACGCGGACTCAGCGCCGCATCAAGTTGCTCAGGAGTGATTGTATAGCGGCGGTTATAATCGGTCGGGATGATGACCGGCTCACCATCCGCCAACAGCACCATATCGGGATAAGACACCCAATAGGGAGCTGGTATCACAGCCTCATCCCCAGGATCGAGCAACACCTGCGCTAAATTGTAACAACACTGTTTGCCCCCAGAAGACACCATGACTTCACTGGGCGTGTAGACTAATCCATTATCACGCCGAAATTTATCGACTATAGCCTGTTTCAGCGCTGGGGTACCGCCCACAGCCGTGTAATGCGTGTCGCCGTCTTGAATCGCGGCAATCCCAGCGTGTTTAATCGGATCAGGTGTGGCAAAATCCGGCTCTCCAGCAGCCAGGCTGATGATGTCGTGACCGGCCGCTCTGAGTTCTGCGGCTTTAGCGGTCATCACCATTGTCGGGGACACCTTGACACGCTGAATGCGTTGCGATAGTAAAGTCATAGTGTTTTGCACTCGATGAATAAACTGAGGATTTCAGTATGCGCCCGCGTATCCCCTATAGGGTTGCTGTTGTTATCGGATTATTTATTGTACTGCTATTAGCAGGTTGTAGCAGTACCCGCTCACCGCCAGCATCCACAACGGCTGTGCCCGACGAACGCGCTGAAATCGTTTTGGCCGCCCTCGGTTATTTAGATGTACCCTATGTTTAGGGTGGCACAGACCATCAGGGTTTAGACTATTCGGCATTGGTTCAGCGGGTTTATCGCCGCGTCGGGCGACAAATACCCCGCACCAGCCGCCAACAAGCTCAGACTGCCCAGCGTGTTCAACACGCGAATATACAACCTGGGGATGTGATATTTTTCGCCATCGATGGTGGACACATCAATCATGTCGGTATTTATATTGGTGACGGGCGTTTTGTACATGCTCCTAACAGCCGCAGCCGCATGCGGGTTGAACCCTTGCATACAAGCTATTGGCAACCACGCCTGCGCTTTGCTGGATATTTTCTATGACCGCTAGCGGATTTCGTGATCACCCCAACTGGGCGTATCTGCTTCAAGAAGTCCGGCGAGTATACCGCAACACCTCATCAGGCGGTTCAAAAATCATTCGTGAGCATCAGCGGACTGTGGGTAAAGCGCTGTCTGCCGTGCATACCGTTAATCCATCACTGGATTTTTCCGAACCCACCACATTGCCGGTCTGCGCCCATCTGGACCGCGCCCTCGATAATGGCAAGCTGGGACCGATGGCGAGTTTTGCCCGTGCTGTAGAACGCATCAGGGACGTGCTGGCTTGGCGCTATGGCTACGAGAGTGTACCACCGAAGCTTGCGGATCGGTATGCGTATTGTGAACTCGCCGGGCCTCGGGGGCCAATGATCACTGAGGAAATTATCATCGGTTTGGTGTTGTTTGCACCGCGCTGTACTTACCCACAACATAGCCATCGAGGCATCACTGAGTCGTATGTGGCCATCAGCGGTGCATTCTCAGAAAACGATCTCGGGGTGTACGCGCCTGGATCAATTATTTTCAACCGCGCAGCCGAAGTCCACCGCATCACCACCGGCCAAACCGAACCCTGTTTATTACTATACGCTTGGACCGGTACCGCCGCTACCTTGCGCGATGATCGCCTTACCTTTGATTAAAAAATTAGTGTGAACCCACGTACATGCCAGAGGGTACGGTGAGGGCAGGTTCAATACCCGCTCTCACCTGATTGGGCTTATAAAACAAGTAGTTATTGTTTTCCCTTATAACCCCTGGGAGACTCTAGCAATCTAAACTGGGCATCAGTATGCCCATTGCGCTTGGCCACTCCATATACAGAGTTTTCTTCGACATCTTCATTACCCCACTGGTACCACCCCGGCTGAAGGAAACGCGCGAATAATTCTAAATAGGGGCCAGGTGAACACGCCTCAATAAGATGGTATATCTCATCCGGCTTTCTTGAATGCTCTCGTTTCCGTGTCGCGAATATACCGAGCAGTGGCATAAACTATGATTTATCGAAGGACTGAAATTGCAACGTCAGCAAGGTATCCAGTTCCTGTTTATAGGTCGTGTGGGTCTGCTCCAAACAGCGGGTAATGGCCGCTTTGAACGTCTGAAAGTTGTCGTAGTAGATCGAATAGAGACATTTGTCAATGGCCATTTATTTTGACCC
>SKOM01000219.1 GCA_007120095.1 Candidatus Competibacteraceae bacterium
CTCAATGGTTAAATAAGGTTGATTGTTTCACACTCCAGCGTGGGAATGGTCTGCCTGGTTGCGATGACCTCCAGCCCGCAAAAACTCGCGACACCCGGCACACGACCATCAACGCACCACCCGACGCATCCAGCCGGCCGTCGCGACTGCGGCCCCGATCCCCGCCAGTAGCGTCGCAAAGAGGTAAACGCCCGCCGGGCTGACCCCATCCCAAAGATAACCGCTAGCCAGGCTGCCCACGGCCCCGCCCAGCCCGAAGCTCAGCGAGGAGTACAGCGCTTGCCCGCGTCCCTGCAGGCGACCGGGGAAGTACAGGTGTATCAGCGAGATGGCCGCCGCGTGGTAGACTCCATAGCTCGCCGCATGCAACAACTGGATCAGCACCAGCGCCGGAATGCTCTCGGGAACAGTGGCCAGCAGCCACCAGCGCAGGGCGGTCAGCACCAGCGTCAGCGTCATCAGCGGCCATGCTCCGAAACGCAGGATCAAGCGCGGCATCAGAACAAACAGCACGACCTCTGCCACCACCCCGAGTGCCCAGAGCTGGCCCGCCAGGGCGCGGCTGAAGCCCTGCGCCTCCACGTACAGGGTAAAAAAGGCGTAATAAGGTCCGTGGCTGGCTTGCATGAAGAAGCAGGCCAGCAGCAGGGCGATCACTTCAGGGCGACGGAGCACGGCCGACAGCGCATTCCCCTCGTCGGACTCCTGCTCCCCGTCCGGCGGCTCGCGAACTTGCAGCGTGGAGAGATAAAGTCCAACCAGCAGCCCCAGCATGATCCACGGAAGCCACTGGATTGACAGCCGGTCGAGCAGCCATCCTAGCCCGGCCACTACCAGGATGAATCCGATCGAGCCCCACAGCCGCACCAGCGCATAGCGGTGACTGCTGCGCCCCAGCAAGCGCAGCGTGGTCGCCTCGAACTGCGACAGGATGGCGTTCCAGAAGAAGCTGAAGATCGCCATCACCACGGCCAGCCACCAGTAACCCGAGTGGAACAGCACCCCAGCAAAGGTCAGCAGAGCGGTCAGTGCGCCAAGGCGGATAATCGGCATGCGCACCCCGGCCCGGTCTGCAAGCCAGCCCCAGACATTCGGGGCGATGATTTTAGTCGCCATGGTGATCGCCATCAGTTCGCCGATCTGGGAACCGCTGAACCCCAGTTCGGCGAGATATGGACCCCAGAAGGGCATGAACGCCCCGACGCTGGCGAAATAGAAGAAGTAAAAACTGGAAAGGCGAACGTGCTGATTCACGAACAGAGGCGAAAATTCCCGAAGGTGTACGATGAACGTGTGTACCCTATCATGGGACGTTGTAAAATATATAGCCATCCAAACTGATCGCCGGACAAACATAGAGTCGTCCGCCCTGATTACCGTTGTGTAGGGGCAGTTCGCGAATTGTCCCTACGGCCCATATTCCATTCGCTTGGTTAGTGAGCTGCCAGGGGAGGTGAGTTACGGGAACTGCAACCGCAGATAACAGTCGCAATGCACAGTCCAACACCGAGGCCACATCATGCTCCGGTTCTCACCCATTGTGCTGGCTGCTGTCCTATTACTCAGCGGTTGCAGTGCTGTACAACTGGCCTATAACAATGCCGATTGGTGGTTAACGCGGCAGTTTTCTCAGTATTTTGACCTTGATGGGGCGCAGCGCAATGCGCTCCGCGCCCAGTTACAACAGCGCATGGAGCAGCACCGCCAGCATGAACTGGCTGATACAGTCGCTCTGCTGGATGGCTGGTACCGTGCCTTTGAACGCGGCCTGGACAGGGCTACGGTTGAGCAGTTAATGGTGCAGGCCGATGCAGTGATCACTACCAGCCTGGAGCAGTCTGTACTGCTGGTGGCGGGGGTTATGGTGGAACTGGATACAGATCAACAGGCTCATTTCGAAAGCCGTTTGGCGCGGTTGAGCCGCGATTTCCGTCAGCGCTATCGGCTCGATGAGCCGCCGGCACGTCGTATGGCTGAACGTGAGCAGCAGGTTATCGAACGTATTGAAGACTGGACGGGGCGTCTGTCCGGCAGTCAGCGTGGCGAACTGAGCGCGCACATTGCCACCTGGCCGGAATTGTCCGAACATTGGCTGGCTTACCGTGAACGTAAGCAAGGCGAATTGCTGGAGCTGCTGCGATCTGAGCCGACAGCTGAACAGATCGCGGCTTTTTTGCATGCCTGGTTGACCCTGAGCGATCAGCCGAGCGAATTGCGTGACGGCAATAGTGTGTTGCGCGGGCAACTCAAGACATTTCTTATCACATTGGATCGCAGTTTAAGTTCGCGCCAGCGCCAGCAATTGCTTAGCCGTGTTGACAATTATCGGCAAGCTCTGGCCAGTTTGGTGCCGGAGGAGCCACAGGTCGCTACACTGCACGAGCACTGATTATAGCCATTCGCTCTGTTTTCCAGACATGAAAGTGTCGTTCGCCCTGATGATCGTGGTGTAGGGGCGGTTCGCGAACCGCCCCTACCGCCTATATGCCATCCGCTGTCGCCCATGGAGGCACGGTTTCCATGTTCGGCTAATTCATCAAATGGCTATATAATGACATCCCCATCCAGAGGCGACAAACAATCCCGTGGTACACCAACACACCACTCTAAAAACGATCCATGAACTTGCTGAGTTACGCCAGCACGTTGCCCAGTGGCGGCACCAGGGCGAGCGCATTGTCCTGGTCCCCACCATGGGTAATTTGCATGCCGGTCATCTGGCCCTGGTGCAGCAGGCGCGACAACTGGCACCCAGGGTCATTGCCAGTTTATTCGTGAATCCCACCCAGTTTGGCCCGAATGAAGATTTCAGCGCTTATCCCCGCACCCTCGCCGAAGATCAAGCCAAGCTGACAGCCGCAGGCTGCGACCTGCTGTTTGCACCGCCGCTGGCAACCGTCTATCCGCAGGGAGCCGAACTCACCACTCGTGTTGAAGTCCCCGGTTTATCCGATAGGCTCTGCGGGGCTTTTCGCCCAGGGCATTTTGCCGGTGTCGCCCAGGTTGTCTGCAAACTTTTCAATATGGTGCAACCCGATATCGCGATGTTCGGCGAGAAGGATCGCCAGCAGCTTTTGGTGATTCAGCGCATGGTGGCGGATTTAAACCTGCCGATCGAGGTGGTCGGCTCGCCCACTGTACGTGAGGCGGATGGTCTGGCCATGAGTTCACGCAATGCGTATCTGGATGCTGCCCAGCGGCGTGTAGCACCGCAGCTTTATCAGGCATTATGCGTAGCCAGGGATAAGCTGATGGCGGGTGAACAGGATTACAGCGCTATTGAACAGGCCGCTGTGCAACAGCTCTCTGAGGTGGGTTTTCGGCCTGATTATGTGCGCATCGTCCGCGCCCAAGACTATGCTGACCCTGCCCCCCCCGACACGCGGCTGGTTATTGCTGTGGCTGCCTGGCTAGGTCGGGCGCGCCTGATTGATAATGTCGTGGTTGAACGGAATGCTCAGCGCAGCGACTGAACCCTGCGGATCGAACAACCGCCACTACCAGTTTTCTACCACTTGCGGCCAAATTTGCCCAGAGCCATTAATTTTGAACCGATAGACTTTACCCGGCTCCAGTCGAGTATGCACGGTATTACCATACACTGCCGAAATGCCATATTCGCGTAATGCCTCGGTATCATTAGCCAGATCCCAAATAGTTGTCCAGAACTCCTGGCTAAAATCGGGCGCTAATGTCAGACGCTCCCGCCAGGTCGGGTCAGGCAGCAACGCACGATAGCGTGCGGGCGCTTCGTCAGGTGATTCAATCAACTGGCCCTCACCGGGCGAGGTGTATTCATCGTAAATACGCCGCCATAGATAAATGGATCGCTGTTCGCCATCGAGCACCAATTGTGAGTCAAACTTCACCACTAGCGAGTCGAAGTGGGCGATATCACCGCGAATGGTGAACTCACCTTGATAGACCCGCCGCTCAGGTTCATCACGATCGGTTTGGAAAAACGCCAGCGTGGTGTACAACTCGCCGTTGTCGGTGGATTGATCCATTACCCGGGCGTAGCCGATCTGGTCTTCTTGGGTGAGCCGAGCGAGCGCGGCTTTGAGGTCGCGATTCTCGGTTAGGAACTGCCTGAAGGTCTCGGCGGCTTGATAAACGGCCAACCCCCAAATGGACATCACAATCAGCACACCCAGCAGCAGTAATTTGCCGAATCCCCGTTGCTGGCCTCGTGTATTATTCACCGCACTGCACCTTGTATACTGATAAAAACGCGGCCCCATAATACCACGCAGTCATTGTTCACTGAGTATCCATAACACCATGCCATCATCGTGAATCACACCCACCCGACAGCCACCACGCCACCTCTTGGGCTGGCTTTGCGCATTCTGCTACCCTTCGCTGCCGGTTATTTTCTCTCCTACCTGTTTCGCAGTGTCAACGCGGTGATTGCGCCTGAGCTCGGCCACACTTTACAACTGGATGCAGCGACTTTAGGCGGTTTGACCAGTGTATATTTTCTAACCTTTGCCCTGTTTCAACTGCCTTTAGGCTTATTGTTAGATCGCTATGGTCCACGTCGGGTCGAGTCGTTGCTGCTGCTGGTGGCTGCAGGTGGAGCACTGCTGTTTGCCAGCAGCCATGATCTTGCCGGCCTGACTTTAGGGCGGGCGCTGATCGGCCTGGGAGTGTCGGCTTGTTTAATGGCCAGTTTCCAGTTGATTAACCAGTGGTTTCCCGCCGAAAAAGTTCCAGCCATGAACGGTTGGATTCTGGCCTCCGGCGGGCTGGGTGCTTTGAGCGCTACCCGCCCGATTGAAATCGCTCTGGGTTTCACCGATTGGCGCGGAGTGATGCTGATATTGGCTGTGCTGACGGTGCTGGTGGCTGCCCTGATCTGGCTGACCACACCAGAACGCCACACCATGCAGCGTCAGAGTTTAGGGCCGCTGTTAGGCGGCATCGCGACGATTTTCCGCGATACCTATTTCTGGCGCATCGTGCCGCTGGTGGTAGCTACGCAAGCGACCTTTTTAGCCATTCAAGGACTCTGGGCCGGGCCATGGTTCAGCGATGTTGCCGGGCTGGATCGGGTCGGCGTGGCCAATCATCTGCTCTTTACTGCTGTGGCGATGGTTTGCGGCTTTTTGTTGATAGGCCAGATCGCTTCGCGCCTGAATCAGTTCGGAGTACCGCTGGTATTAATCACGCTGATCGGCATGAGTCTGTTTATGCTGGCACAATTGGGGATTATTCTGGAGTTGCTGAATTTTACCCTGCCGCTGTGGTTATTATTTGGCTTTTTTGGCAGTTCCAGTATTTTGAGCTATCCGCTGCTCAATCGCTATTTTCCAAAAAACCTGACCGGTCGTGTTAATACCAATATCAACCTGCTGGTGTTTGCCAGCGCCTTTCTGGTGCAATGGCTGATGGGAGGGGTGATTGATGGGTGGCCAGCGGCCGAGCACAGTGGCTATCAACCCCAAGGTTATCAACTCGCCTTCGGTCTAATGCTGGGGCTGCAATTGCTTGCTTTAATTTGGTTTATCCTCGGTCTGTGTCGCCCAGTACCTGTTTATGGCCAGTGAACCGAATTATTGGCTGGCACTGTTTAACCAGTCGACCTGGCGTACGTTTCTCGAACATGGAGCGCGGGTGGTCGGTTTTCGGCAAACCCATTGGCCACGTTTGCAAACGGTCGAATCCGGTGATTATCTGCTGGCTTATCTCACCGGTCTGTCGCGCTGGATTGGCTTGCTGGCAGTGACCGGTCCGGCGTATCTTGATACCACCCCGATTTGGTCAGAAGCACCGTTACCCGCACGTTTGCCGGTGAAGCCCGCCGTGTTGTTAGCGCCTGAAACCGCCGTGCCTTTTGCGGAACTGCGGGCGCAAATGGGTTTGGATCGAGACGCATTCTGGACGGGGCCACTGCGCCGTTCAGCGACCTGCTGGCCACGGGCCCGCGGTGAGGCGATTGCCGAGGCGTTACTGGATGCACAGTTCCATCCTGCCGTTCGCCCTATCGATCCACGGCGTTATCCCCGCTCGCTACGCAGCCTGGCGACTGATACGGCACCCTCTATCCGCCGTATCGGTGAGCGTGAACCGGGGACTCATACGGAAATTCAGTGGTTATTGCTGAAACTCGGTAGCGACCTGGGTCTGGATATCTGGGTAGCGCGTAATGACCGCAGCCGGCGCTATGCCGGACAGCGCTTTGCCGATCTGCCAGGATTTTTGGACGCGCTACCCCGCCAGTTTGATCCGAATACCATGCAGGTGATTGAGCATATTGATGTGTTGTGGCTGCGCCAAGGCGCGATTTTGGCAGCATTCGAGATTGAATGTACCAGCACGGTATATTCGGGGCTGTTGCGGCTGGCGGATTTAGTGACCATGCAGCCGAATTTAGCCCTGCCGCTGTATATCGTTGCTCCTGATCGGCGTCGGGATAAGGTGCAGCGTGAGGTGTCGCGACCGAGTTTTTCCCGACTCAGACCACCACTGAATCAGCGCTGTCGTTTGTTGCGGTTTTCTCACCTGCGGGTCGGGGTACAGCAAGCCCAGCCTTTATTGCCCCATCTGGATCCTGAATTCATCCGTGATTTGAGTGAGGCCTGTGATGGGAACTGAGCGCGTTGAGTCGGCTTATGACAATTCGATCGCCATGATCAGGGCGTCTTCACGCCCGTTGGGGGCGGGATAATACCGGTGGCGGATACCTACTTCACACAATCCACTGCTCTGATAAAGCTGTCGGGCTACCGTGTTCGACGGCCTGACTTCAAGAAACAGGGACTGCGCCCCATAAACTGCTGCTAAAGCCAGCAGGTGACCGAGCAAGCGCCGAGCTAAACCACGCCCCTGCCAATCAGGGGCAACGCATAAATTGAGCAGATGCGCCTCCCCGGCTCCTACGGAAATAATCCCGTAAGCCACCACCTGTCCTTGGTGTTCTAAGACTTGACAGCAATGTCCGACATTGAGGCAGTCCTTGAATACCCCTTTGCCCCAAGGTGCGGTGTAGGCGTGCTTTTCAATGCGGCTAATCGCATTCAGATCCGCCGGCACCATAGGGCGCAAGCGTAAATCGGTGGTCGACAACGTGGCACTCATCACATGACCGTTGTGGTCGTATTCGCTAAGCTGCGTTGCGCCAGTTGTAAATCCTGCCATGCCTTGGCTTTTTGCAGCGGTGAGCGCAGCAGATAGGCGGGATGGTAGGTGACAATCAATGGCCGACCCTGAAATTGATGCACCGTACCGCGCAGCTTACCTACCGGGGTCTGGGTTTCCAGCAGCGTCTGTGCGGCAACCCGACCCATAATCAAAAAGACGCGGGGCTGAACCAGCTCGATTTGGCGTAATAAATACGGCCAGCAGGCTTGAATTTCCTCAGGGCGCGGGTCACGATTATCGGGCGGACGGCTTTTGAGAATATTGGCAATAAACACCCGCTCACGGTTTAAACCGATGGCTTTCAGCATGGGATCGAGCAAACGCCCGGCCCGTCCGACAAACGGCTCGCCCAGCCGATCCTCATCGGCCCCCGGAGCTTCACCAATCACCATGCAATCGGCTTGACGATGGCCGACGCCAAACACCGCACGGGTACGGGTGGCATGCAGCGGGCAGGCCGTGCAGTCCTCGACTTCAGTGATAAGCTGTGCCCACTGGTCGGCCACAGCGATGGGTTCAACAGCCACAGCCGCCGATTCAACCGGCGGTGCGGGATCGCTCATAGAGGGTTCAAGGTGGGAACGGCTACGCCGCTGCCAGACATCGATTCCCATGGCCTGCAAATAGAGCCGGCGTGGTCGGGTACTCATTGCCCAACTGGTACTTAACCGGTCCAGTCACGACGGCGCACGCGTTGCCAGCGTCGCCAAGCCATCAAAGCCGGCCCGGATACACCGTAGCAGAAGGCAGCGGCGAACAGCGTTTTCGGAGGATCAATGGAGATCAACACCACGATCAAGACCACAGCCAGCAACACGACAAAGGGAACCCGACCTTTAAAATCAATATCCTTGAAACTGTAATACAGCACATTGCTGACCATCAGCACCCCCGCACTGACGGTGATCAGAAATGCCAGCCACAAAACCTGTTGACCGCTGATGCCAAAGCTGTGGAAGGCCCAGACCATACCGGCCATCAGTGCCGCAGCCGGTGGGCTGGGCAGACCCTGAAAGAAGCGTTTATCGGCATGCCCCACCTGGGTATTAAACCGCGCCAGTCGCAGAGCGGCGGCGGCAGCGTAAACAAACGCCGCCAGCCAGCCGAGTTTAGCCGGCACCCAGCCGAGATCAGCCATACCCGCCAGCGCCCACTGGAACATCAGCAGGGCAGGGGCGATACCGAATGACACCATGTCGGCCAGGCTATCGTATTGAGCGCCAAAATCACTGCTGGTGTTAGTCATGCGGGCAATGCGCCCGTCGAGATTATCCAGCACCATGGCGACAAAAATGGCAATAGCCGCCACGGTATAGCGATCCTGTACCGCAGCGACAATGGCATAGAACCCGGCAAACAAGGCTGCAGTAGTAAACAAATTCGGCAGCAGGTAAATACCGCGGCGGCGCTTAGGGATGTGACTCATCACAGCTAGACGGCAGGCCGTCTCAGTTTTTGCTCTTATCAACCAGTCGATTAGCCGCAATCCACGGCATCATGCCGCGCAGCCGCTCACCGACTTGCTCAATCGAGTGTTCTTGACTGATGCGACGCATGGCTTTGAGGGTTGGGGCGCCCGCCTGATTTTCCAGCACGAACTCACGAGCGAATTGTCCGGTTTGCACTTCTTTAAGAATCTGCCGCATTTCGGCCTTGGTTTGCTCGGTGATCACCCGCGGCCCCCGGGTAATATCCCCATATTCGGCGGTATTGGACACCGAATAGCGCATATTGGCGATGCCCCCCTCGTAAATCAGATCCACAATCAATTTGACCTCATGCAGGCATTCAAAATAGGCCATTTCCGGCGTATAGCCCGCTTCTACCAAGGTCTCGTAACCGGCCTGAATCAGCGCGCTAACCCCGCCACACAATACCGCTTGCTCGCCAAATAAATCGGTTTCGGTTTCTTCACGGAAGGTGGTTTCAATGACCCCGGCACGGCCACCGCCAATCGCACACGCGTAAGACAGCGCGATATCTTTAGCCTGCCCGGAGGCATTCTGAGCACTCGCAATCAGACAAGGTACCCCGCCGCCGTTGACATAGTGAGAACGTACGGTATGACCAGGACCCTTGGGGGCGATCATAATCACGTCCATATCGGCACGGGGTTCAATCTGACCGAAGTGAATATTGAAGCCGTGGGCGAAAGCTAAGGCTGCACCGGCTTTGAGATTGGGGAGTACTTGTTCACGGTAAATCCGCGCCTGATGCTCGTCAGGTGCCAGCATCATCACGACATCAGCCGCAGCGACTGCTTCTGCAACCGGCTTAACCGTTAACCCGGCGGTCTCGGCTTTAGCCACTGACGCTGACCCGGAACGCAGGCCGACGATCACCTGCCCGACACCGGATTCCTTGAGGTTATTGGCGTGGGCATGACCTTGAGAACCGTAGCCGATGACGGCCACCGTCTTGTTTTGAATCAATGATAAATCAGCATCCTTGTCGTAGTAAATCGTGAGAGCCATAGTGGTAGTTTTCCCCTTAAGTGCGTAATGCTTTAGTGCCGCGCGCGATGCCAGTGATGCCAGTGCGTGTAATTTCGAGCAGCTCGTCACGTCCAACGGCGTCCATGAATCCATCCAGCTTATCACCCGGGCCGGTGAGTTCTACAGTGTACGTTGATTCGGTGACATCGATGACATGTCCACGGAAGATTTCGATCAGACGCATGACCTCGGTACGCTGTTGTGGGCTGGCGGCATGAATTTTGGCCAGCATCAGCTCACGCTCAATGTGCACCCCTTCGGTGAGATCGACCAGTTTAACGACTTCGATCAGCTTGTTGAGTTGCTTGACAATCTGCTCGATGATTTCCGGAGTACCGTTGGTGACCAGGGTCATCCGCGACAGCGACGGATCTTGCGTCGGTGCCACGCACAAGGTTTCGATATTATAACCTCGTGCAGAAAATAAATTGGCGACTCGAGACAGGGCACCAGACTCGTTTTCCAGCAAAATTGAGATAATGTGACGCATCAGACTAACACCATGCCTTCTTCGTGGGTGGAGCGCATTGCATCGCGTCCGGCGAGTAACATTTCATTGTGGGCGCCACCGGCGGGAATCATCGGGAATACATTTTCTTCAGGATCAGTGATGAAGTCCAAAAATACTGTGCGATCTTTCATGGCAAAGGCTTCACGCAGACTCGCCTCGACATCGCCGGGATTCTCGATCTTCATGCCCACATGACCATAGGCTTCGGCCAGTTTGACAAAATCAGGCAAGGCATCCATGTAAGACATGGCATAGCGCTTCTCATAGAAAAACTCCTGCCATTGGCGCACCATTCCGAGATAACCATTGTTGAGATTGACGATTTTGACCGGCGTCTGGTATTGCAGCATGGTGGAGAGTTCTTGCAACATCATTTGGATGCTGCCCTCACCGGTGACGCAGGCGACATCGAGATCCGGACAGGCCAGTTTGCAACCCATCGCCGCAGGCAGCCCAAAGCCCATCGTGCCGAGACCACCGGAGTTAATCCAACGACGCGGTAAGTCAAAGTGGTAATACTGGGCAGCCCACATCTGGTGCTGACCCACATCCGAGGTCACAATGGCGTTACCTTCCGTGACTTTATACAACTGCTCCATCACGTATTGGGGTTTGATGAGCGTATTGTTTTGCTCGTAGCCTAACGAGTCAATGGCTCGCCATTTCTCGATCTGTCGCCACCAACGCGCGAGCGCCTCTTTTTTCAGAGGTTGCGAGCCTTCCTCGCGGATCAAGCTGATCATGGCACGCAGCACGTTGGCCACTGAACCGACAATCGGCACTTCGACCTGGACATTTTTGGCAATCGAAGACGGATCGATATCAATGTGGACAATGCGGGCGTAGGGCGCGAATTTTTCTAAATTGCCGGTTACGCGGTCATCGAAGCGTGCTCCGATAGCAATCATCACATCGCAGTCATGCATGCACATATTGGCTTCATAAGTGCCGTGCATACCCAACATGCCGACAAATTGCGGGTCAGTGGCTGGATAGGCACCTAATCCCATTAAGGTATTAGTAACCGGATAGCCCAGCATCCGGGTGAGTTCAGTGACTTCTTTGGACGCTTCCCCGAGGATCGCCCCCCCGCCGACATAGACGATCGGGCGTTCGGCCTTGAGAATGAGTTTTACCGCTTTGCGAATCTGCCCGGTATGGCCTTTTACCGTCGGGTTATAGGAGCGCATTTTTATCGTGTGCGGGTACTCAAACACCGTCTTAGCGGCGGTAACATCTTTAGGTAGATCAACCAACACCGGCCCCGGACGACCGGTGCTCGCAATATAAAAGGCTTTTTTCAGTGTCGTGGCGAGTTCTTTGACGTCTTTGACCAGGAAATTGTGTTTAACGCAGGGGCGGGTGATCCCCACAGAATCGACTTCCTGAAACGCGTCATTGCCGATGAGTTTGGTCGGTACCTGGCCCGACAAAATCACCATCGGAATGGAATCCATAAACGCAGTCGCGATGCCGGTCACCGCATTAGTAACGCCCGGCCCTGAAGTCACCAGTACGACGCCCGGCTTGCCACTCGCCCGCGCATAGCCGTCAGCCGCATGGGTTGCGGCTTGTTCATGGCGTACCAGTATGTGCTGGATGTCGTTTTGTGCATGGATGGCATCATAAACATGCAATATTGCCCCACCCGGATAGCCGAACACATAGTCGACGCCTTCTTCCTTAAGAGCACGGATGACGATTTCAGCACCGGTCAGTTCCACGGCGTGAGTCTCCTCAAGGTCAATAGAAATTTAGGTAACCGATTTGCATAATGGCAAAATCAGTCGGTAAAAAACGCCCGTACGGGACGGGCGTTGCTGTTGATTGCAAACTTGGAAACTTACTGGTAAGTACGGTAAACGTCAAGTCATTATCATGGGCTGTACAATGCTGGATTCCGCAACTGACGGTTTTTTTGAATTGCAGGCGGCGGCAATCCGCTACGCCCTACTCGGCAAACAACCGGCGCAGACGCTTGATTTCCGAATCACTCCAGCCTTCTGGTTCGGTCAAGGTGAGCCACGCATCAATATAGTCCGTTGCTGCGTATTCATGACCAAAACCCGGAGGAGCAGTTCCCAACATCATATCCGCAAGCAGTTGGAGCATGGTGACCACCGGGAACCAACGCAGATTCGGTGAGACGTCCGGCCCGCGTGGTTCGCGCATCCAATCTGGCTCACGCCAGGCCGATTGTGGATCAAAAAAGGTGACAGGATCACTGGCGTACTGTAAAAACACGATGCGAAAATCGCCCCAATCGGCTGTGTACGGCTCGGAACTATGGTTTTGGTTCATGAAGCGTACGACCGAACCATCGCGGAATCGCGGCAGCCAAGCGGGTGATTTCGGCTTACGCTGCTGGGTCATGCGCCGCCAGCTGTCATTGCGAAAAGTCGGTCCGCTCCACAACGCCCCGTGAAAGGGGTCATCAATAATATCGAATAGATCAAAGGATCGATCAGAGTTTAAGGAGCCAAGGCTTAACCCACTGAGAAACAGGCGCGGTAGGGAGTCGCGAGGCAAAGAGCGCCAATGGTTGTAAATCTCGGTAAATACTGCCCTTGCGGCTTCGGCACCATAGGCCCCTTCGGTGAGCAATGCCAGCGGACTGTTCAAGTAAGAATACTGTACGGCGACTGTAGCAATATCGCCGCGAAACAGATATTCGACCGGATTTTGGGAGGCCGGATCAATCCAGCCGGTACCGGTTGGCGTTACCAGCAGCAGCACCGAACGTTCAAAACCTCGGACTCGTCTGAGTTCTTCCAGTGCTAAGCGGGCGCGTTGCTCAGCAGTTTCAGCCGAATTCAGGCCAACGTAAACCCGTATGGGTGAGGGTAACGGTGTGCCGAAAAAATCACTCAGTTCTTCTGCGCCAGGGCCACCGGAAATGAAACGTCGCCCCTGCCGACCCAAATCCTGCCAGGTGATTAAAGAACTCGGGCTACCGGTCTGCTGCGGCAGAAAAGGTCGCGGCAGATGGTCTTCAATCAGCGCATCCAATTGTTGAAACGACTGATCAGCGGTTTCGAGTACAAATTTCACTAAAACCCCGTTGATCACCGACCAAAGTAGCAGCACCGAGACCACAATCCCCATGAGGTGGGAGATTCGTGGGGGGATGTGCCGGGCCAGTCTCTTGGAAAATAATAGGAAAAAACCCCAAAAAAAGCGCGTGATCATCAAAATAGCGATAAACAGCA
>SKOM01000243.1 GCA_007120095.1 Candidatus Competibacteraceae bacterium
ATGGCGCGGGCTGAACTGCGATGCACCGTGAGGATGATGTTATCGATGTGGATGCTGGTGCCTTCACGGGGAATGCTGCGGGTTTTATCGAGAATCAAACCGGCCAGGGTGGTGTAATCCCCGTCGGGTAGTTCGATATCAAATTTTTCCTGAATCCATTCAATTTCGGCGCGCCCGCTGATCACATAATCACTGTCATCAAGCTTGTGCAGGGTGAATTTTGAACTGTCTTTGGTGTCGTATTCATCACTTAAATCTTCGACTACCTCTTCGACAATATCTTCCACGGCAATAATCCCTTCTGCGGCACCGAACTCATCAACCACTACAGCAACCACTTCGCCGGCTTTACGCAATTGTAGCAATAATTCCCGCACGCCCTGACTGGCAGGCACATACTGAGCGTCGCGGATGAAATCGGTGATCGGGCGCTCATCTGGCTCCCCGAGCAGATCCAGTACATGCAGCATGCCGATAATCCGATCCACACGCTCCTCATAAACGGGTAAGCGTATGTGGGATTTCTCGGTAGCCAGTCGTCGTGCCTCGCCACAGGTGGCTTGTTTATCAATAGCAACCACCTCGATCAGCGGCCGCATGGCATTGCCGACCGTAGTCTCGGTGAAATTAAACATGCGGCGGATCATCTCCGTCTCAATCGGTTCAATATCGCCTTTAGTAGAAGCAGAGGGCATTTTGAACATGCTGACGATTTCTTCGCGCAAGGTGAACGGGTTACGCTCGCTGCCACCGCCCACGGCCAGAACCAGCAGTCGGGTAATCCTGCTGGATACAAACAGAATGGGATAAAACACGATGGAAAAAAAGCGTATCACGAAGATCGAGTAGGGGGTGATGACATTCGCCCGCTGCTGGAACACGCTTTTGGGTACAATCTCGCCGAAAATCCAGATCAGTGGTGCCGCGATAGCGACGGCCAGCCAACTGTATTGCTCGCCAAACAAGACGACCATCAGCGCGGTGATCAGTGTGGTATTGGCCACAATGAAAATATTGGTGCCGACCAGGGTGGTGGAGAGCAACCACTCGGGTTTTTGCAGCATTTTCAGTGCTAGCCTGGCACCCTTGGAGCCTTTAGCTGCATCGTGGCGCAGTTTCATGCGATCAGCGCTGACGATACCGATCTCTGATCCAGAAAAAAAGCCTTCAAAGACAAGAAACAAAAGAATTAATGCGAAATAAAGAAGAATTTCCATGCTTATGAGCTCCTATCTGGCTGTTCGGAATCGGTTGCGGCACTATCCGGTTTTTGCGTTGGCGGATTGGCCGCTGCCTCAGCGACTTCTTCCGGGGAAACCGGTGCAATAGGTTCCAGCATCACTTCAGCAATACGGTTGGCTTCGATGCGCTGAGCCCAGAACAGATAGGTACCGATTTCCACACTATCACCTTCATTAGGCAGTTCACCGAAGTGGTGCAGTACCAGACCGCCGAGGGTGTTGACATCGTCAACAGCGAAATCCGTTTTAAAATAGGCATTAAAATCCTCAATAGTCGTCGCACCGGGCAGAGTGAAGCGATTATTGGGCAATTCATTGATTTGCGTTGTATCCCCTTCATCTGAGGGGGTGGGAATATCACCGAAAATAGCCTCCAGCAGGTCGCTCATGGTAATGACTCCCGTCACGCCGCCATACTCGTCAACCACCAGCGCAAAGGAGCGTTTACGACTGCGGAAATTGCTGAATAATTCAGAGGCGGATTTGGTCTCGGGGACAAAATACGGCTTGCGCAGGATGCTGCGTAGCGGGCATTGTTCATCGTCTGGCAAACCCTGTATGGGGTCAATGGCCAAGAGATCGCGGGTATGGAGTATGCCGACAATATTATCGCGACTGTCGTCATAGACCGGCATGCGGGACTGGCGGGTTTCGCGGAAAATTTCGATCACCTCAGCGCCGGTGGTGCTTATAGGGATAAACGTCATGTCACCCCGCCGAGTCATTAAGTCCCCGACGGTGTGGCTGCTGAATTCGAAAATATGATCGATAAACTTGGCTTCCATCTGATCCAGCTCACCCTCGCCGACGGCATCGTGAGCCAGGGTGCGTACCATATCCTCGGTGACCAGACTGCCACGGGCGCGTTCTTTACCCACAATTAATGTGGTAAACCAGTCGGCAATATGGCGCACCGCCCAGCGTACCGGGCCGATGAGTTTCGCAGATAAATCAATGGGTTTGCTCTGCACTGAAGCAAAAGCCACATTATTACGTATCGCTAGGGTTTTCGGGGTGATTTCACCGACAATCAACAGAATCGGTACCATAATGAACAAATTAAGATAGGCTTTTTCAGGCCCGAACAGCATGATGATCACTGTTGCGGACACCACTGAAGCCCCCACATTGACAAACTCATTACAAATGAGAATGGTGACGATGAGCCGACGCGGTTGGTTGAGCAGCCTGTCAATCAGGCCGATACGCGGATGTTCTGCCGCCCGCATCGCTTCCAGTTGCCGCTGGCTAAGCGAGAATAATGAGGTTTCCGTGCTGGAGTAGAATCCGGAAAAGCCCATAAACACGATAAACAGCAGTAGCATAAGCCAAAGTGTTATATCCAAAGCGTATAGTCTCCTCTAATGGGTTAAAATCAAAACAATCAATCAACAACAGATTTGGTAAGCGTTCAGGCCCCTTGCCCGTTGGGCGTTATTCTCCGAGATTCATCGCTTCTCCCGCTGGCAACGCCGCAGCCAGATCATAATAAAACACGGTGGTTACCAGACCGACTATTCCGATCATCATAAAGGGCAGGAGCAGCTTTTTGAACAGCACCCGGTCGCCTAACCCTAAAACCAGGAATAATTTCATGAAGGTATTGGAAATAGCGCCGAGGACTAAATTAAAGCTGGCCCAGTCAAGAGTAATCAATCCCGAGGCATGCAGACTGCTCACCGAAAACGCAATCGCATCGGCATCGGTGAGACCGCTGACAATGGCGACCAAGGGTAGCCAGGCATCGCCCAGATAGTGGGTGGCTAAGCGGGTGAACATCAGAATAGCGGCAAACACCACCGCAAAGCTCATGGCGGATTTCAGACTGAACGGGTTGGTGAACTCCACCGGTGCGCTCGCTACCGAGGGTTGACGCGCCCGCAGATACATAATGACCGCCATCAGTACCCCGGTCACCCCCATTACCGTGAGCGGTACGGCGATATTGCGCATCAAGGTGGGATTAACCACCGCGATTTCTAATAACAGCCGGGGAAACATCACCGAGCTGGCCAAGATAATCGCCATGGCAAATAAGGCATTACCACCAGGAGCTTCGATACTGCGGCGGGCAAAGCTCAGGGTGGTCACCGTGCTTGAGACCAGGCCACCGATCAAGCCCGTAAGACCAATCCCCGCCCGACTGCCAATCAGTTTGATCAATACATAGCCGGCAAAGCTGACAAAAGAGACTAGGATGACAATCAGCCACAGGAAATAAGGCCGCACGGCTGAGGCCATGACGTCCAGAAATTCAATGCCTAAACTACTACGGATTTGATGACCCGGAGTCACGGTGGCTAAATTATCGTCTAAATAACGCCCGCTGGCTTTGGGAGTGTCTACAGTATCGATTTCAATGCGGCCGATGCGCTGCCAATCCGGCGTGTACACAAACACCTCTGTCCCTTCATTGATCCGCCTGTCGGGGTCGAAACTAAAGTCCACACGGCCTTCGTCTTGATTTACCGCCACCACTTCTCCGGTGGGTGTGGTGAGAAAGTTATTCAAGGGCTG
>SKOM01000223.1 GCA_007120095.1 Candidatus Competibacteraceae bacterium
ACCAGGTAAAACCCGTAGTGGGGCGCAGCAAACAGCCCGTTCACCCCGGCACGGCTGGCATTCTCGTCCATGACATACCCTTCGGTCTCCCACGCCATGGCTCGGTTGAAACCGGCAATGGCCTCGGCATCCTCACGAATGGCGCGGCGAATACGCACTGCCTTAGGGTCATTCATCAGATGTTTGAGCAGGCAGTGGCTGGAGTGCAATCTGCACATCAGCGTTCTGGGCACGATGGCGGAGGCAATGATCCATGAGCACCAGCGCCAGCATCGCCTCGGCAATCGGTGTGGCCCGAATACCGACACAGGGGTCATGGCGACCAGTGGTGACAATCTCAGCCGGTTCGCCCTGGAGATCGACAGTACGCCCTGGCACCTGGATGCTGGACGTGGGTTTGAGAGTAATATGGGCGACGATGTCCTGGCCAGTGGAAATCCCGCCCAGCACCCCGCCGGAGTTATTCGAGGTGAAGCCTTGGGGCGTCAGCTCGTCACGGTGTTGAGTGCCACGCTGAGCTGCACACTCCACCCCAGCGCCGATTTCCACGGCTTTGACGGCATTAATGCTCATCAGCGCATGGGCGAGATCGGCGTCCAGACGGTCAAAGACCGGCTCGCCCCAACCCGGTGGCGCTCCGCTGGCCACCACCGACACTTTAGCGCCTACCGAATCCAAATCGCGGCGTAATTGAATCATATAGTCCTCCAAAGCGGGGACTAAATCGGGATCGGGACAAAAAAACGCATTGGTTTCGATCGTATCCCAGTCGAACCGCACCGGGCGTAACGGCCCGAGCTGTGCCAGATAACCACGAATCACCACGCCATAACGCTGCTGCAGGTATTTTTTGGCAATCGCCCCTGCGGCCACCCGCAGTGCGGTTTCTCGGGCCGAACTGCGTCCGCCGCCGCGAGGATCACGCCGCCCGTATTTCATGTGGTAGGTGTAGTCGGCATGGCCAGGACGGAATTTATCGATAATTTTGCCGTAATCCCGCGAGCGTTGATCGACGTTGTCAATCAGCAGACCGATGGGCGTACCGGTGGTGACGCCCTCGAATACGCCGGAGAGAATCCGCACTTGATCAGGTTCGCGCCGCTGAGTGGTATGGCGGCTGGTGCCGGGGCGACGGCGATCAAGATCGTGCTGTAAGTCAGCCTCGCACAGGGCTAGACCGGGCGGACAACCGTCAACCACCGCGCCTAGGGCCGGGCCATGACTCTCGCCAAAACTGGTGACGGTGAATAATTTGCCAAAGGTATTACCGGACATAAATCGTTCGAGTGTGATGAAAACCGCTATTGTATACTGATCTGGTAATCACATTGAGCTTGGATTGAACTGAACCCTACACCATGCACCGCGATGATTTCCGCCATTGCCTGACCCTACCGGTACGCTGGGGCGATATGGATGCCCTGGGGCATGTGAATAATGTGGAATATTTCCGTTATTTAGAATCGGGGCGCGTGGCTTATCTGCACACTCTGCTACCGGCTGAATTACCCCCCCATCAATTAATGGTGCTGGCCGACATCCGCTGTCAGTTTCTCCAGCAAATCACCTACCCCGCTATGCTGGAGGTTGTGACCCGCATTGAGCGCATCAGCCGTCGTAGCCTGCACTGCCAGGCGGCCATTTACCCGCAAGGCCAGAGCCAGCCCGCCGCCACCTCGGTAGGTATCATGGTCTGGTTTGATTTCCAAGCGCAGCGCAGTGTGACGCTGCCCGAGGCACTGCGAACGGCGATTATCGACTATGAGCGCATACCCCCCCATATCGCTTAAACGCTTAAACCGCGCTCGTCCTGTAATTGCAGTGACGCCAGATGATTGTATAACTCACAGGTTTGCAGCAATTCCTCATGGCGACCGGCGGCCACTAAGCGTCCCCGATCCAATACCAGAATCCGGTCGGCGGCAATTACCGTAGCCAAGCGATGGGCAATAACCAAACTGGTGCGCCCCAGCATCAGCCGCTCCAGCGCCTGTTGCACCGCCTGTTCGCTGGCCGCATCTAGGGCACTGGTGGCTTCATCCAATAACAGCACGACGGGGTCACGCAAAATAGCCCGGGCAATGGCAATACGCTGCCGTTGCCCACCGGATAATTGAATCCCGCCAGGCCCCAGAAAGGTCTCCATACCCTGCGGCAGGGCCTGGATAAATTCCCAAGCCTGTGCATCACGAGCGGCCGAATACACAGCCTCATCGTCGGCATCGGGTCGGCCATAGCGGATATTATCGGCGGCAGTGCCTGTGAACAACACCGGTTCCTGGGCGACCAAACCGAGATGACGGCGCAGCTCCGCCGGATCGAGCTGGCGCAAATCCATGCCATCGAGACGCACACTGCCGTGCAACGGATCGTGGAACCGCAGCAATAACTGCAACACCGTGCTTTTGCCCGCCCCAGAAGGCCCCACCAGCGCCACGCGCTCGCCCGGCGCAATCTGCAGATCCAATTCACTCAATGCGGGGGCATCCAGCCGTGCCGGATAGGCAAAACTGACGTTATCGAACTGGATGGCACCGCGCACTGGTTGGGGCAAGCTCTGGGGTTGGGCAGGAGCCGTGATGTGCGGTTGCGCACGGAGCAGCTCTAATAAACGCTCCGTGGCCCCCACACCGCGCAGCACATCGCCGGCCACTTCCGACAGCGCAGCCACGGCACCGGCCGCCAACACCGCATAGAAGACAAACGCTGATAATTCCCCAGCACTCATGGAACCGACCAATACCGCATGACCGCCTTGCCAGAGAATTACGCCCACTGCAGCAAAGACTAGAAACAGGGCCACACCTGCCAGCCAGGCACGCTGGCGAGTACGGGCGATGGCTGAGGCGAAGGCGTCCTCAACCCGCTGGGAATAATCGCGCCGATCGGCGGCTTCATGCCCGAAAGCCTGCACTGTACGAATGGCGTGCAGAGCTTCACCAGCATAGCTACCGAGTTCGGCCACCCGATCTTGGCTGACCCGCGATAAGCGCCGTACTCGCCGCCCAAAAGCGACAATCGGAATAAGCGTTAATGGAATGCCCAATACCACTAATCCGGCTAACCAGGGGTTGGTGATAAACAGCAATACCAGCGCCCCCAACAGGGTCAGCAGGCTGCGCAGGGCGATCGACATCGACGAGCCGAACAGATTTTGCAACACCGTAGTATCTGCCGTCAGGCGCGATTGAATCTCCCCCGCACCGTTGCGCTCGAAAAACGCCGGTTCCAAGGTCAGCAAATGGGCGAATACCGCGACTCTCAAATCCGCCGCCAGACGCTCCCCAATCCAGCTCACCCAGTAATAACGCAGGGCAGCAGCCACCGCCAGCACCGCCACCACCACCATGGTACCCAGTAGTGCCTGGTTAAGGAATTCAGTCTCACCGGCGGCAAAGCCTTGATCCACCACCAGGCGTAACCCCTGACCGAGAAGCAGCAAACCGGCGGCGGCGATAATCAACGCGGAGCCAGCCGCCATGAGATGCCAACGATAAGGCAGCAAGTAGCGGAGCAAGGGCAATAAAACACGCGGGTCACGGGAAGTCATCAATTTGTGCGGGAATCCCACCCTTCAGGGCAAGCATGACAAACGCTATCGTATCGTGCACGATCAGGCCGTCCTATCCCGATCCTCCGTTCATTTAAGTTGAGGTTGAAAAGAATAGCCGTAGCTGTCCCCGCGTTGCAACCGGCGTTCATTGACCTCAGTCGGCAGATCAAGTGTGCCCTCACATCGCTCTGAATATCACCACATCCTTGCCCATTAGTTCCATTTCCGCCAGCCAGCGCGCCGCCAGCCAACGGAAGGTTTGGTCGGCAAAAAACAGCACATGCGTCGGGTCACGCCGGTAGTGCCAGCGGTCGAACGCGGCCTTCTCGGGCAGGCGTCGAGTCATAATGCCAAACCAGCCACCCGATTTGAGGCAACGCCACAGGCGATCCAGTTCCTCACTGGGACGATGCAGATGTTCCAGCACCTCGGTGGCCGTGATGAAATCGTACTGGCGCTCAAGGGCGCTCGGGTTGGGGCGGAAAAATACATCATGCAGCGCCACGCGATGGCCAGCCTCTTCGAGCATGGTGGCCAGTGCCGGGCCGGGGCCGCAGCCGAAGTCAAGTCCTTCGCTATGCGGTGGCAGGCGGTTGAGCAGCGGTGTCGCCAGACGAGCGAGAAAAGCGCGATAGGCCGGATCATCCACCTGGTTGTTGTGCAGATCATAGTGAGCGCGCTCGGCCTGGACGTCTGGCCACTTGGCCGGCTCAACATGCACCAGCTCACATTGGCGGCATTGCAGGTAATCCCGCCAATAATCCTTGAAATACAGTGTCGTCTGCTCGCCGCACAGTGGACAGGCCGCGTTGTTAGTCAGAATGGTAGGCACACCGGTCTGAATGAGACAGACAGCCTTGCGCCTGCACAAAAACCCATCGGAGACTGCTAAGATGTAACGTTTGGTTCACACTCCCTACCCTGATCAAATAACATAAGCGATGTCAGTTTATCTTAAAACCTTGGGCTGCCGCCTTAACGAAGCTGAGCTGGAGCGTTGGGCACAACAGTTTCGCAGCGCCGGATACACGCTGGTAACCGCACCGGAGCAGGCGGCATTGGTGGTGATTAATACCTGCGCGGTGACCACAGCAGCCGTGCGCAAATCGCGGCAAGCCATCCGCCAACTGGCCCGGCGTAATCCGCAGGCACGACTCGTGGTCAGTGGTTGCTATGCCACCCTGGAACCCGAGAACGTGGCGGCCGAACTTGGTGTCGATTTAGTGGTAAACAATCAGGATAAAGACCAGCTCGTGGAGCGTGTCAGCCGCTTGCTTGAACAACCCGGCACCCCAGTAGCGGCCACCGAACCGGGTAGCGCGGCTCTGTTTGCGCGGGGCCGTTCGCGGGCGTTTATTAAAGTTCAGGACGGTTGTCGCTACCGCTGCACGTTTTGCATTACCACCGTCGCCCGGGGTGACGAGCGCAGTCGCCCCATCAGCGCGATTATCGAAGAAGTGAATCAATACGTAGCAGCGGGCGTTCAGGAAATCGTGCTGACCGGCGTACAACTGGCCGGTTACGGCAATGATCAGGGGAGTGATCTGGCGGAGTTACTGGCCGCGATTCTGCATCATACCGACATCTCGCGTATCCGTCTCGGCTCGCTTGAACCCTGGGGTTGGCCGCCCCGTTTATTGGACTTATTTGCCAACCCCCGCTTGCAACCGCATTTGCACTTGCCCCTGCAAAGCGGTTCGGATCGGATTCTGCGCCGCATGGCCCGACGCTGCTGGCGGGATGATTTTCTGCACTTGACGCAGCAGGCTCAGGCAGCAATTCCGGAATTGAATATCACCACCGATATCATTGTCGGTTTTCCCGGAGAAAACACCGCCGATTGGCAGCAGACGCTCGATCTGGTGGAACAGGTGGATTTCGGTCATTTGCATATTTTTCCCTTCTCACCGCGTGCCGGGACACGGGCGGCCGAGCTGCCCGATCCGGTCGGCGCTGACACCCAGCAGGCGCGGGTAGCGGAGTTACACACCCTCGGTCAGCGCTTAAAGCGCGCCCGCCTCAGCCGTCATATTGGCTGGATCGGGCCGGTATTATGGGAAACCCAGCAGCGCCACGGCCGGTACTGGGGCTATACGCCAAATTATTTGCGCGTCGCAGTACCTCTACCCGTCAGCGGCATCCGTGAAACCCGGCTCAGCGCTCTGGACGCCGACGGCGAGTTCCTCCATGCTGAGCTGACCGATACCACTCCAACGAGGTTAAATTGAACCATGCCAGGTTCTGATGACCGGATTGTCAGCCAGGTGGGCTGTTTAGACACCGAACGCCTGGTGGCCACTTTGATACCGGCCACCGGCTATCACTGTGAAGTGTGGAAAAGCCTGGGGGCTTTAATCCACAATCGCCGGCGGCAACGGCTGGAAATCATCATCAAACTGCATTACCAGCCGTGTCGTTTTGAGGAGATTCGCCTGTATGCCCTGCAGTACCGCAAACTGCGTCAGAGACTCGGTGAAATCGTACCGCAGGCGGAATTCGTCGCCACCGAAGTCAACGGCCAGCCCAGCGTGATTGTGATCGCTGAGGCGGTATACCCGTGGTTTAATCTCGCCAACCCGGCCAACGAAGAAGAAACCATAGAGTTGTTATGCCGCAACCCGCGCGCGCGTGATCAGCTTGATCTCTTTCTTAGTGCCGCACGGCATTGGTATGATGCCGAAGATGCCCGTCGAGTCATCGATCTTTACGGCCTGGATAACCTGGTCTTGGACAAGAAAACCCGCGAATTGCGCTATGTAGACAGCTTCGAAGTGTTCTTTAACGAGGATCTGCTCGATTTACTCCCTGATCCAGATGCCGGCTTAATTGAACGCATCACGCTGTCACTGCGCCGCCTCGAGTACTTGAACTATGTACTGGCAGAAATCGATAAAAGAAGGCGGCGTAACCACTAAATGTCGCCCACATTGTTGACCGCAAACCGGCTGAACGCTAACGTAAACGCTCTACAGCGGAGACCAATGATGGCGAAAACGCACAGCATGCCCCCAGACTTCGAACAATCCCTGCAAGCACTCGCGGTTCTGGTCGAAGCCCTGGAAAGCGACACGCTCAGCCTGGAGCAAGCGCTGGAACAATTTGAACATGGCATTCAACTGGTGCGTCATTGTCAAGCCGTTCTGGGTGATGCTGAGCAAAGGGTCGAGCAGGTATTGGCAGACGGCACGCTGCAAGACGTGTCGCTTGAGGACTGATTGATCTAATGAACTCGGTTGAGACTACAATCACGGCGTTACGGCAACGCACTGAACAGACTTTGGAGCAGTACCTGCCACCAGAGGGGCAGACGCCACAACAATTGCATCAAGCCATGCGCTATGCGGTGCTCGGCGGTGGTAAACGTATCCGGCCCATCCTGGTCTACTCGGCCGCCACAGCGGTACAGGCCGATTTGGCGCAGGTGGATGCCGCCGCAGCCGCAGTAGAACTCATCCATGCCTACTCCCTGGTGCATGATGATCTGCCCGCTATGGATAATGATGATTTGCGCCGGGGGCGGCCCACCTGTCACAAAGCCTTTAATGAAGCCACCGCCATTCTGGTCGGCGATGCCTTGCAGGCATTGGCGTTCCAAACGCTGGCGGATAACACCCTGTTGCCCGCGTCCAGTCGTCTGCAACAAGTACGGGTATTGACTGAGGCCAGTGGTGCTGCCGGCATGGTGGGTGGCCAAGCTCTGGATCTGGCCAGTGTCGGTCAACCCATGGATATCGAGGGGCTGGAAACCTTAAACCGCATGAAAACCGGTGCCTTGATTCGCGCCAGTGTCCTGCTTGGTGCCTTGGGTCGAGTCGATATAACAGCGGCCGATCTGACCAGGCTCAGTCATTATGCAGAGTGTGTCGGGCTGGCGTTCCAAATTCAGGACGATATTTTGGACATCACCAGCGACACAGCGACATTAGGTAAAACCCAAGGCAGTGATCAGGCGCGTGACAAACCGACTTATCCGATGTTGCTTGGCCTCGAACCCGCTCAGCGACGGGCGGGCAATCTCTGCGCAGAAGCCCAAGCACACCTCGAACCCTTCGGCGAGCGTGCCAGCGTTTTATCATGGTTAGCGGATTTTATCGTCCAGCGCCTGCACTAATACCCTTACCGCAATGAGTCCTACATTACCCATGAGCGTTACAGCAGACTATCCCTTGCTTGCCAGCATCGACAGCCCGGTGGATTTACGCCAGTTACCCGAATCCCGGCTGGTTCCTCTGGCTAATGAACTGCGTCAGTATTTAATCCACACCGTTTCCCAGTGTGGCGGCCATTTTGCCGCCGGACTGGGCGCTGTCGAGCTGACCCTCGCCTTGCATTATGTATTCAATACCCCAGAAGATCGGCTGGTCTGGGATGTCGGCCATCAAGCCTACCCCCATAAAATCCTGACCGGACGCCGTGATCGGCTGGGCACCATTCGCCAGCTCAATGGCCTGGCACCCTTTCCCAAACGCAAGGAAAGCCCCTACGATACCTTTGGTGTCGGCCACTCCAGCACCTCAATCAGTGCCGCTTTGGGTATGGCCATCGCGGCTCAGCAGCAAGGCAGCGATCGCAGAGCGGTAGCCATTATCGGCGACGGAGGTATGACCGCCGGCATGGCTTTTGAGGCGCTGAACCACGCGGGCGACCTCAAAACCGATATGCTGGTCATTCTCAATGACAATGAAATGTCGATCTCGCCTAATGTGGGTGCGGTATCCAGCCGTCTGACTAAAATGCTGTCCGGCCGAGTATTGACCAATGCCCGCGAAGGCGGCAAACAGGTCTTGCGTTTAATGCCCACCCCCATGTGGGAGTTTGCCCGCCGCGCCGAGGCTCAGGTTAAAGGCATGTTGGTTCCCGGTATTTTATTCGAAGAATTTGGTTTTAATTATTTTGGCCCCGTAGATGGCCATGATTTACCGCTGTTAGTGCAAACCTTGCGCAACCTACGCCAGCAACACGGCCCAATAGTGCTGCATATTCTGACCCGCAAGGGCAAGGGGTATGAACGCGCTGAAGCCGAGCCGGTCGCCTACCATGGCGTTAGTCGCTTTGACCCCACGCAAGGCCTGCCTGCTAAAAAAACCGACAATCTGCCCACCTACACCCAGGTCTTTGGGGAATGGCTGTGTGATATTGCCGAGCGCGATCACCGCGTTGTCGGGATCACTCCGGCGATGTGCGAAGGCTCGGGCATGGTCAAGTTCTCGCAGCAATTCCCTGATCGGTATTTCGATGTCGGCATTGCGGAACAACACAGTGTCACTGTGGCCGCCGGTATGGCCTGTGATGGTCTCAAACCCGTTGTCGCGATCTATTCGACCTTCTTGCAACGGGCTTATGATCAGCTATTGCATGATGTCGCCATCCAGAATCTGCCGGTATTATTTGCCATCGACCGGGCGGGTCTGGTCGGCCCCGATGGGCAAACCCATGCGGGCAGCTTCGATCTGAGTTATTTACGCTGCATCCCCAATATGGTGGTCATGACTCCTGCCGATGAGAACGAAACCCGGCAAATGCTGTACACCGGACATCTGCTGGACTGCCCCGCCGCAGTGCGTTATCCGCGCTGCAAAGGCGTGGGGGTGGAAATGCAGCAGGAGATGACGGCGCTACCCCTTGGTAAAGCCGAGCGCCGCCGCTACGGCCAGAGTGGGGTCGCGTTGCTCGCATTCGGCCCCTTGCTAGAAATTGCTGAAACCCTGGCTGAAGAATTTGATGCCAGTGTGGTGAATATGCGTTTTGTTAAGCCGTTAGACGAGAGCCTGATCCTGGAGATCGCGGCCAATCATGACGTGATCGTCACGCTGGAGGAAAATGCCATCATGGGCGGTGCAGGCAGTGCGGTCAGCGAATGCTTAGCCACCCATGGTATCGCTAAAGTCGTACATTACATCGGATTGCCTGATCGGTATATCGACCAAGGCAGTCGGGAACAAGTACTGGCGGCGGCCGGTTTGGATGTCGATTCCGTGAGGCAGCAATTGCAACAGTGGACACCTAACGTTGTCACAGTCGACGAAACCGAATAACCTAGTACAGTACTCAGTAATTGTTCGCTTGCGAACAGTTTGCAAAACAGGCTGTTGTGCTAGATCCCGTTAATCCTCAAGAGGAATAGTCTTGAAAACGACCCAATTAGCAGCAGTTCAGGACAATGTTGTCGTCCACATTCCTGATGTGCAGGCCACCGCTGATACCCGCAAGATTGCCATCAATCGGGTCGGGATCAAGGACATCCGGCATCCCATCCGCTTTACTGACCGCAGTCAGCAAGTGCAGCACACCGTGGCGCACTGCAATATGTACGTTAACCTGCCGCATCATTTTAAAGGCACCCACATGTCACGGTTTGTGGATATCTTAAATGGCCATGAAACGGAAATCTCCGTCAGTGGGTTCGGATCGTTGCTAGCGCACATGAATCAACGCCTGGAAGCCGATACCGGCTATATCGAAATGCAGTTTGACTATTTCGTCAACAAGACTGCACCGGTATCCGGCGTACAAAGCCTACTGGACTACAAAGTACGCTTACTCGGCAAGCTCGACAAAGGCGAGGCCACAATAAACGTTGAAACGGTGGTTCCTGTGACCACCCTGTGCCCCTGCTCCAAGAAAATAGCCCGCTATGGGGCGCATAATCAGCGTTCTCATGTCACATTGAATGTGCGTCTGCGCGAGCATATCTGGGTGGAAGAGTTAATTGATCTGGTCGAACAAGAAGCTTCCTGTGAACTGTATAGCCTGCTGAAGCGGCCTGATGAAAAATACATCACCGAACGCGCTTACGACAATCCAAAATTTGTCGAAGATTTAGTGCGTGATATCGCTGTTCATCTCAACCAGAATGAGCGTATCAGCGCCTACAGTGTCGCCTCGGAGAACTTCGAGTCCATCCATAATCACTCGGCTTATGCGGTTATTGAGTGTGATAAGGAGCAAGCCGCCTCAGGCTAACCATGTCACTGCACCATGACCTCACGGGCGCAGGCGTTCCGCTGCTGCTGTTGCACAGCGGCGGGATGACCGGTGCCGAGTGGCAACCGCAACTGTCCTTGCTCAGCACCAAGTTCCAAGTGCTCACCCCGGATTTGCCTGGCCACGGGCGCAGTTCACTGACTGCTAAGCACCTCAGCATCAGTGGAGCCGGCCAAGCCGTGTTAGCACTACTGGATAGCCTCGATATCGAGTGCAGCCATATCGTCGGGTCGTCGCTGGGGGGTGCCGTAGCCCTGTGGTTGGTGCTCAATCATCCCGAACGCATCAATAAACTGGTACTGTATCGGGTCAATTACCACAAAACTGCGGCAGGACATGCCGGAACCCGCGAACTGGCTGACCCGGCCTATTGGCAGCGCGTCGGCATGGCGCAGATGCTCAGCAAAGCCCATCAGCCCCAAGGCGGCCCTGACGCTTGGCAACAGGTGATTGCCCGCGTTGCCGAAGCCTTGGCGCCGCAAACCACCGATCACAACCACAGTCTGGAAGATCTCGCACGGATCACTCACTCGACCTTGATTATCGCCGGTGATCGTGACCCTTTAATTCCCCTGGACGATCAACTGGCCATGTTGCATGCTATCCCCAATGCCGGGCTATGGGTCATGCCCTATACTACCCATGTAACGGCGGCTAATACCTGGCGCAGCGATGCCTTTGCTCAAGAATTACTACGGTTTTTATTAGGTCGCGGCGTGGTTAAATCGTAATTATTGTCAATGAGTACTATCGAGGAGCATCACATGAGCAAAACCCAGTGCAAACAGAAAAACTACTCCGCTCCCGGAGGCGCACAATTCAAATGCAAAAAATGTAACCGTCTCGCAAGCAAAAAATCACAAGTCTGCAAATCGGGAAAATTAAAGTAACCACGCAGGCTTGTTAATGGCGGAGCGGGCAAACTGAAATGGGGCAACCACGGGGGGTTGCCCGTACATAAGAATCCATGCGCTTTCCCCCCTGGCATGGTAGAGGGTGTGGGCTCCAGGTTACGGGCAATGGTTGCTTGCACCTACCGCTGTGAGTCATCGACGCCGTGCGGATATCTCCTCACTGCGCACCTGTTGGGCGATTTTATCCAGCACCCCGTTGATGAACCGATGCCCCTGTTCAGCCCCAAAGGTTTTGGCCAGCTCCACAGCCTCGTTAATAATCACCCGATAAGGTACATCGGCGCGATACAGCATCTCGTAACCGCCAATCCACAAAATCGCTCGTTCTACCGGATCAATCTGCGCCATGGGTCGATCTAAATAAGGCACGATCACCGTTTCAATCGCATCAATATGCTGTACGGTGTGTTGCAGCAATTCCTGGAAATAAGCCAGATCGGCGACGCCCATATCGCGCTCGGTGAGAAACTGGGCATTGACCTGGCCGATATCCTGATGATCAAGCTGCCACTGATACAGGGCCTGGGTGGCTAAGCGCCGCGCCCAGCGGCGCTGCTGGGCGCGGGGTTTTTGCCGGGATGTCGTCACTTGAGATTGTCCAGACGGCGTAACAGGCTGACCATTTCCAAACCGCTGAGCGCCGCATCCGCCCCTTTATTACCGGCCTTAGTCCCTGCCCGCTCTATGGCTTGCTCAATGCTGTCAACGGTGAGCACACCAAAGCTGATCGGAATATCCTGTTGTAAGGAGGCTTGCGCCAGACCCTTGGTACACTCGCCGGCCACATAGTCAAAATGCGGCGTGGCACCACGGATCACCGCACCCACGGCGATCAATGCCGCATAACGTCCACTGGCCGCTACCCGCTGGGCGGCCAAGGGCAGCTCATAAGCACCCGGCACCCACACCAGATCAATAGACTCAGCCGCCACCCCGTGGCGGCGCAGTGTGTCCACGGCACCACCGACCAAACTGTTGACGATAAAGTCATTAAAGCGTGCCGCGACAATCGCGAACCGCTCGTCGGCGACTTGAAAATCGCCCTCAATAATATTGATATGATCCATTATTCAATCGCCTATCAGTGTAAGTGTTCAATAACCAGAGGGTAAATCCAAGGTAAGCTGATTATCATAAAAACCCACGTTCGCGCAGCAAATGGGTATTAACCCCGCCGGAATCCGTCGCCGGTTCGGCCGCCAGCAAGCGTTCCAGATAGCGGGCAATCATATCGACTTCCAGGTTGACCCGCTGGCCGACGACCACAGCGGCCAAAGTAGTTTGCTGTAGGGTGTGAGGCACAATATTGACCTCAAATTCTGCACCGGCCACACTGTTGACCGTTAAACTCACCCCATCGACACAGATCGAGCCTTTACGCGCAATATAGCGGGCCAGCATCGGGGGCGCTTGAATGTACAAACGCCATGAGCGGTCTTGCTGATAAAAGCGGCTCACCTGTCCAACGCCATCCACATGGCCGCTGACGAGATGGCCGCCCAAGGGTGCACCGGCTTTCAGCGCGGTTTCTAAATTGACTGGAAAGCCGGCCTGCAACTCGCCGAGGGTCGTATTATGCAGGGTTTCCGCCGAGGCATCGGCCCGGAAACTGCCGCCGGGCAAATCGGTCACGGTTAAACACACGCCGTTAACCGCGACGCTATCACCGAGTTTGAGGCCATGCGGGTCAATGTCGGCGATATCGATATGCAATCGGGCATCGCCGCCACTGCGCTCAATGGCTTTAACCTGGCCGACGGTTTCAATAATACCGGTAAACATGGTTATACAACTGCTCCAAATTTCATACGCAAAAGTGCGCATTCGGTGATTCGCTCTCCGTTGATAGCACCCGGCGGTGGCCGGGCGAG